>CANPYB010000066.1 GCA_947587605.1 Candidatus Gastranaerophilales bacterium | reverse complement strand
GCCGACGGAACAATTATAACATATTTTAAATTAAGAGAAAATCAAAACAAAGTAGGTTCAGGTAGTCTGCAAAATGAAATTATAACATATTTTAAATTAAGAGAAAATCAAAACAAATTTGTTGAAGAACATAAGAATAAGTAAATTATAACATATTTTAAATTAAGAGAAAATCAAAACTGTAATTAGCTCCAACGCTTGCCGTTTGAGATTATAACATATTTTAAATTAAGAGAAAATCAAAACACCCATTCCTTTTTAGGATAGACTACTTCAATTATAACATATTTTAAATTAAGAGAAAATCAAAACGGTGACATATTTAGTTTGGATTTGAATAGTATTATAACATATTTTAAATTAAGAGAAAATCAAAACTTAATCATATTACGACCTGTTTTTGTACCTATTATAACATATTTTAAATTAAGAGAAAATCAAAACTTAATCATATTACGGCCGACTTTTGTTCCTATTATAACATATTTTAAATTAAGAGAAAATCAAAACTGTTTCATTTAATGACTTAGCAAGCATAAAATTATAACATATTTTAAATTAAGAGAAAATCAAAACTGAAAATCTCTAAGACTATGTATAATTGAGATTATAACATATTTTAAATTAAGAGAAAATCAAAACACATAGACAATAATACCTATATTATTTTCTATTATAACATATTTTAAATTAAGAGAAAATCAAAACTTACT
Organism: Candidatus Gastranaerophilales bacterium; assembly: GCA_947587605.1. Taxonomy (GTDB): domain Bacteria; phylum Cyanobacteriota; class Vampirovibrionia; order Gastranaerophilales; family Gastranaerophilaceae; genus Avigastranaerophilus. The sequence continues at coordinate 7,908 of CANPYB010000066.1, read as the reverse complement.
TAATCCTTATATTAATTAAAATCTTATTATAACATATTTTAAATTAAGAGAAAATCAAAACTGGAGGTCTACCACCTTTTTTTCCGTTCTGATTATAACATATTTTAAATTAAGAGAAAATCAAAACACTTTTATAAAGAATTGTATAGCTTCTAAAATTATAACATATTTTAAATTAAGAGAAAATCAAAACAGAAGCATACCACTTAGCAAATTGCTTTCTATTATAACATATTTTAAATTAAGAGAAAATCAAAACATAATCGTGGTATGACTGCTGTTGCTGAGCATTATAACATATTTTAAATTAAGAGAAAATCAAAACATATTTCCTTGTATATATAAGCGCAGGTGAATTATAACATATTTTAAATTAAGAGAAAATCAAAACCTGGTGTTGATGTTGGTTCGATTTTTGATTATTATAACATATTTTAAATTAAGAGAAAATCAAAACATATCATTAGTAAACTCCTCTTTAATTATATTATAACATATTTTAAATTAAGAGAAAATCAAAACTCGACTAAGCATATACCATTTCTTATTAAATTATAACATATTTTAAATTAAGAGAAAATCAAAACCTAACCTTGCGAATATATTTGTGTTAATAAATTATAACATATTTTAAATTAAGAGAAAATCAAAACTTTTTATTAATATATAAGCTGTTTAACTCTATTATAACATATTTTAAATTAAGAGAAAATCAAAACGGTTATTAGCTAATGCTCCTTTGTTAATAGATTATAACATATTTTAAATTAAGAGAAAATCAAAACTACAAGAGCATTTAGTTCGCTGGAAATCAGATTATAACATATTTTAAATTAAGAGAAAATCAAAACAAATCATTAAACATTTCTTTTCTATGATTAATTATAACATATTTTAAATTAAGAGAAAATCAAAACCATAAAAATCATATATATTACAGTCTTTTAATTATAACATATTTTAAATTAAGAGAAAATCAAAACTACAAGAGCATTTAGTTCGCTGGAAATCAGATTATAACATATTTTAAATTAAGAGAAAATCAAAACAAATCATTAAACATTTCTTTTCTATGATTAATTATAACATATTTTAAATTAAGAGAAAATCAAAACTGTGTTGCGGTTTTAATTTCGCGCAATTCGATTATAACATATTTTGTCTTGTTTTTTACTTTCTTTCGGGCAAGTTGTTCGTTTCGGGCTTTGCCCTGTCACTCACTTTGCCCTCCTCATATTCGGCTTTCAGCCTACGTAAAAAACGCTAAACTAAGAGAAAATCAAAACCATTTTCAAATATAATATAAATTTATTTACTTATCTCTTTAGTCATTATATTTCCAATTTTTCCAATTTTACAAATTCACCATCAATAAAAAAGACAATATTGTCGCCTAATTTCAAATCAAGGTTTTGTCTTACTTCTTTTGGTAATGTAACAACAAGGCTATTCCCAGACTTTAATACAGTTCTTATTTTTTTTTCGCTCATTTATATTCATACCCCCACTAAATATTATTAAATTCAAATTAATTATAACATATTTTATGCTTTTTCTTTTTGTTATAATCCAATTTTGTATTATAATTCTTATGATTGCAAAATCTCAGGGCAAAAAAGTCTGTAATTTCTTAAAACCTCAACACAACATCTACATCAACTTCGGTTGAGAGTTTTTTGAAAGGAGGGCGAATTATGGAACAATTCAATTTGAGTTTAATTTTAATTCTGTTGATTTTATTCATAATAAAAAGTAGCCCTTACCGTAATAAACGATAAGAGCTACATCAACTTCTTAAATCAGACTTGGTAGCTTGAGCAACTACCGCCCTAATATTCTTATTATAACTCTTGGAAAACTTTATTTCAAGCCCTTGTTTAAAAATCAAAATCTAAACAATTATTATTTGTCGGGCAATATGTTTGTTTTTGCCTGCTTACTCACTTTTCCATTCATTATTCGGCTTTCAGCCTGAGTAAAAACGATAAATTAAAAAAATTAAACAATTCAACAATAATATAAATTAAGAATATTATTATTTTATTTGTTTAGTACAAGTTGTATCAGACTTTATATATTGGTCTATAATTTCCTTTATAAAAGCGTTTATGGTTATATCTTTTGCCTGTGCCTGCATTGCTAAAATTCTATGGGTTTCACTCCCAATTCTTATATTTAATGAACCCTTATAAGGTTTTTCAGCTTCCGTTTTATTTATTTGGCAATCCTTTAAATAGCTATCCACCATATTCTCAAAAGATTTTTTTAATTCTTCAACAGAATTTCCCTCATAAGAAATAAGGCTTCTGATACCCTGCACTTTGCCAAAAAGGCAATTATCTTCATTTGAATATTCAACTGACCCTATATATCCTTTATATTCTAAATAATTTTTCATAAAAGACCTTCTTTCTTTAAAAATTCAATAGTTTGCTTTATTACATAGGATTTTACTATATTAGACGGATGTGGTTCATGAAAATATATTTTTACTCCGTCTTTATTTTCAAAAATATAACCTACGGAAAAATCAGCTAAAATACTTGATTTTACTTATTTCCCATTTCGTCATACTTCTTTTATACGATTCTTTCAAATTTGAAAATAAATTTATTCATAATTATGTATGATTTAAAAACCGAATTCTACTGTTAAGATTAACCTATATTCCTTGGAAAAAACGATGATACACATATCCCTAATCTACAGCAATGATTAAATCATTGCTTTTTTCTTATTCTTTATAATAGATTCTGAATACTTCGGGGTAAACTTTATCGCTCAATATTTCTTCATTTGAGATGAATAATTCTTTATAGCCCAATTCTTCAAACAACATTTTTTCCCCTTGAGTTATATAATATCTTGTATTTGGGGGCTCAATTTTACCTGCGGATAGTGATTTTTCCGAAAAATCATAATAGGTTATATTCTTTTTATACTTATTTGAGTACAAATTATAGTCTTTTAAATATCCGCTTAGAGGTGAGAATGTAAATAAATATCCGTATACAATAAAATTTTTCTCATTTTTTAAATTATTTTTTATAAACTCGGCTGTTTTTTTACTGCCCGAAAAATCATATTTTATTTCTTTAATTAAGCTGTCTATACCTATTAATGAACTTATAGTAAACAGGACAATTAAAGATATATTTAAAAGTTTAAAATCTTTTTTATATGTATTTTTTACACACCAAAAACAAAAGATAAATATTAATAAAAGTAAAAATGCTTTCTGATAGTACATTCCGCCAAACCAAATTTTTAAATAAATGTAAAAAATGTATATAAGGCTTGTTGAAAATATAATAAATATTTTTTTATCAACTTTAAATAAAGAATATAAAATTACAGCTAATGTTCCGTAGAAAATAATGCAGTTAATTAAGGGAGTACGTAAAAATAAGGTGGTAAAAAAGTAATCACTAAAGTATTTAAAGATATCAAAATAGTTTGTATAAGGCAAAGTGTATGTGTTTACGGAAATATTCAACTTTGACATATTGTAAAATGAATAGAAAATAAATGAAAAATTAAGAATAAAAAGTATTGTCGGGATTAATTTTCTCTTTATTTCCAAAATGAAAATAAAAGCGAGGAAAAGAGAAAATCCAAGCATTAAAATATGAGTTTGAGAGAGTAAAATAATTAAAACTGAATACAGATAAGGTTTTTCTGTCCGCTTAGGATAATAATAAGCGAGCAAAAATATAAATATTGGAATTAAAGCATAGTTCCTTGCTATAATCGGGAGAAAATAAATCATTCCCGCGCTGAAAGTTACAAGTATTTTTTGCACATAATTAAAAGGAGATTTAAAAACAAAAAAGATTACAGATATAAATACAAAAATCCAGCTGACAAATTGCATGGATATAATCGGCAAACCTGATTTTGCGAAAGGCATTAAAATCAAATACCACAACATCGGGTGTCCCTCTATCCTTGACATCTGATAAATGTCGAAAAAACCTAAGTCGCGCACAATGCACCAGGCTTGCGCTTCATCTCTCCATATTTCGTGAAAAAATAATGCCGTAAGCGTTATTAAAAGGTAGACTATAATTAATATCCAATTAAATTTTTTTGAAGTTTTCATAATTAATAATGATACATCAAATTATAAAAAAAGTTTTATGTAACACTTTGTAAGTCTGTACAATACAAAACTTGTATCACTGATATATTTTTATTATTCTTAAATAGATGTAAGAGCCGAAATAAGAGAAAATTTATGGGAATAGGAATAGACCAATATATAGAACAATATTTTGCGCCGATATCGGATAAGTTTTCAACATTTATCTTTGCAAATATAAAAATTTTTGATGCTGAAGTACCTGTATTAATATTGTTGATGATAGCAGCAAGCATATTTTGTACATTTTATTTAAGGTGTATAGGAATATGGGGATTTAAACACGCATTAACAAAAATATTTGGGAATAATGACAGTCACCACGGACATAAAGGGGAAGTAACATCGTTTGGGGCGTTGGCAACAGCGCTTTCGGGGACTATCGGAATTGGTAATATTGCAGGTGTAGCAATAGCAATATCAATAGGCGGACCGGGAGCAATGTTTTGGATGGCACTGGGGGCGGTGTTTGCAATGGCGCTCAAGTTTTGCGAGGTCACTTTATCTTTAAAATACAGAAATGTTAATGAAGACGGCACAATATCAGGCGGTCCTATGTTCTATATGGAAAAAGGATTTGCCGAAAAAAATATGCCTAAAATCGGGAAATTATTGGCTTATATATTTACAATAGCCTGCATACCCGCAACATTCGGAGGCGGATGTATGCTTCAAACTAATCAAGCCGCACAGCAATTTATAGTTATAACAGGCGGAGAAAACAGATTTTTTGCACATCACAGCTGGATTTTCGGATTGTTTATAGCGGTTATGGTTGCTCTTGTTATTGTAGGCGGAATTAAAAGTATAGCTAATGTTACATCAAAAATAGTTCCCGTTATGTGTATAATATATATGCTTGCATGCCTTACAATAATTGTTTTGCATTTTAATCAAATACCGCACGCAATATATACAATTGTTCATGAAGCGTTTTTCCCGAAAGCTGTTGCAGGCGGAGTAATCGGTTCAATAATTATAGGTTTAAGACGTTCAATCCAGTCAAACGAAGCGGGGATTGGTTCTTCTCCTATCGCTTATGCTGCCGTTAAGACTAATGAGCCTGTTTCACAAGGTTTTGTTTCAATGCTTGAGCCGTTTTTTGATACGGTTATTGTTTGCTCTATGACGGCGTTTGTCATTATTCTAACGGGTGAATATTTAAACTATACTAACGGAATTACGGGAGTTCAATTAACTTCTTCTTCCTTTGAAAGTGTTATTTCGTTTTTTCCGTACATTCTTGCCGTAGTTATAATCTTATTTGCTTTTTCAACAATAATATCGTGGGCTTATTACGGACAAAAAGCCTGGTGTTTTCTGTCGGGTGAAGGCTGTAAAAGAGTTATAATCTATCAAATAGTGTTTTGTTTATTTATTGTAATTGGTTCATGTATGAATATTCAAAGTGTAATAGACTTTACTGACGCTACTTACCTTGTTATGGCAGCACCTAACCTTATTACAATATTTGTTTTATTGAAAGATGTAAAATCAGAGTTAATATCCTATTGCAAACGATATAATTTAATTTTTAAATTAAATAAAGCATGGTTTAAAGATGAGCAGTGAACTAAAAAGAACATTAAATTTAAAAGATTCAATATCGGTTGTAGTCGGTTCAATGGTCGGGTGCGGGATATTTATAGTGTCTGCGGATATTGCACGTCAAGTGGATAATGCTTGGTTCTTGCTTCTTGTTTGGATAATTGCGGGGTTATTTTCTCTTTCGGGTGCAATTGCGTATGCCGAACCTGTCTTAAATATTAAAGAGGACGGCGGTCAGTATATGTTTTTAAAAAAAATGTTTAATGATTTAACCGCATTTTTATACGGCTGGTCGCTGCTATTGGTTATTCAAACCGCGACTATTGCTGCCGTGTGTATTGCGGTGGGTAAGTTTTTGGGAATTTTATTTCCTCAAATAGCTTCTGATAACTATATTATTAACCTGCCTTTAATTAAAATTTCAACACAGCAGTTGAGTGCGCTTTTTGTATGTATGTTCCTTACTTGGATTAATTCAAGAGGGGTTAAATACGGAGTTTTAACTCAAAATATATTTACGTTAACAAAAGTGCTTTCTATTGCAGGAATTATAGTATTTGGTATATTTTTAGGCTGCAGTATTGATACAATAAGTGCAAATTTTTCTGCTCCTCTTAGTTTTTCTGATTTTAATTTTAATAATCTTCAAATAATATCAGCGGCAACTGTCGGCGCAATATTTGCAATGGTTACTTGGAATAATATTACATTTATCTCCGGCGAGGTAAAAAATCCCGAAAAAAATATACCCTTTGCTCTTTTGTGGGGTGTTGTAATAGTTATGGTGCTTTATTTATTGATAAATGTATTATATGTTTTTTCAATTCCGATTGAACAAATAAAAACGGCTCCCGAGGATATCGTTCCCGTTATATTAATGAGAGATATAACAGGTTCAATCGGAGAAATAATAACAGCAGTAATAATAATGATATCAGCCTGCGGAAGTGCCAACGGACTTATTATGACAGGGGCAAGAGTTTATTATCAAATGGCGAAAGATAATCTTTTGTTTAATAACCTTGCTAAAATTAACGAAACAACAAAAGTTCCCGTTAATTCGCTTGTTCTTCAATGTCTATGGTCGGGAGTATTTATATTATTCTGCGGCAACTATAGCGAATTATTGGATTATGTAATATACGCAGCATTAATATTCTACGTATTAACTGCAATCGGGATTTTTGTTTACAGATTTAAAAATAAAGAAACGGTAAAAAATAAAGTAAACAGCTTATTTGGGATATTTTTTACAGTAGTCGGCAGCTTTATATTATATTCTTTAACCGTATATAAATTTGCAAGTTCAATGAAAACACTGTTAATAATAGCAACAGGAATTCCTATTTACATAGTTTGGAAAAAGTATAAATTGCAAAAAACTTGTGCAAAATAGATGAAAAATGATATCATGTTTTCATTAAATGTCCGAACAAAATTTTACTATAAACCACGAAGTGGTGTGAGTAAAATTTTGAGAGTGGCATATTGAAAAGGTGAGCACTCGTACAGCGACGAGGAGGCGGTGGTAGAGTGCGACACTAGATTAAATAATATATAAACGAGGTTAGTGATGATAATTGATGACTTGTTAAAAGAAGTAGTAGGTTATAAAGCAAGTGATTTGCATTTATCGGCGGGATTACCGCCTGTTGTGAGGGTAGACGGTAATTTGTTAAGAACAAAATATGAACCGTTAACCCCGCAAGGAGTTGAAAATCTGCTGTTTCCGATGTTGAATAACGAACAGCGCAGAGTATTAGAGCAAAATTGGGAGCTTGATATGTCTTACGGCATAGAGGGCATAGGACGTTTTAGGGTAAATATATATAAAAATAAAGGAACATACGCTGCCGCATTCAGAACAATTACAAGTGTAATTCCGTCTTTTGAAACATTAGGTTTGTCTGAAATTGTAAGAAAAATAACGGAACGTCCAAGAGGCTTAATCCTTGTAACAGGTCCAACCGGAAGCGGAAAATCGACGACTCTTGCTTCAATGATTGACTACATAAATGACACAAGAAGCGAGCATATATTAACAATAGAAGACCCTATCGAGTTTGTTCATAAATCAAAAAAAAGTGTAGTTCATCAAAGAGAACTGGGGCAGGATACACGGTCGTTTGCAAATGCACTAAAATCGGCATTAAGAGAAGACCCCGATATTATACTTGTAGGTGAGATGAGAGATATAGAAACAATTTCATTGGCGCTTA
>CANPYB010000065.1 GCA_947587605.1 Candidatus Gastranaerophilales bacterium | reverse complement strand
TCACCTCTCATTATGTGGTGTACTACAACTATTAAACATATAAAGGCATTCATAGCCATTCTATTATGTTACTTGCTAAAACAACTGCGTCAAGAAAAAATACAATTTTAAAAGATTTTGTTAAACAATTGTTAACAAAATCTTTTTTGTTATACTTTGATTTGGTTGAAAACCTTATAATTACAGTGATGCCCTGTCAAGCCCCTTGCTTAAAATCGGAATAAAAAACTGCCCGCTTTATAGCGGGCAGTTTTAATTGTTGTTTTATATACAGGCAAGTATCATTAATAATTTTTTATATATTTTATTAGATATGTTATTTTAAATAATTTTTGATTTAGCTTGATAAAAGTATTTTGTATAATGTTGAAAAATCACTCTTCATGGCAAATTTTGAACTATTTTGGTAATCGTTAAAAAATTTATATAATGAGTTTGAATCGCCTTTTGACATATACATAAGTAAATATTTAGCTTCATTTGTTTTTAATCGGTGACAGTTATAGTCGGATAAAATTCCGGCAATGTCATCTTCATCACATAATGATGGATGATTTACATTGTGAGTATCCATTATTCGGAGTTCGCAGGCTCTATTGGTCGATAAATCGTAATCACTTGGTTCGGTAGAATTACCGCCCGCCTTTACTACAGTACTCATAATTGCTTTTTTATCGGCATAGTTATATTTGTATGCATCTGCTATAGAAAATTCTTTGTTTAATTTTTCCAAATCATTTTTAGTCCAATTGACTTCGTTTTCATATATTGCGTTACGAATTATTGGAAAATAATTCTCATAATCTTTCATCTTTTTAGTTGTATATTTTTCACATTTTTTCTTTAACTCTATGAGTTCATCAGAGGAGGCATTTTTATTTGGCAGTATTTCATTAAGAACGTATTGATATAAGCCTATTATTGCCGGCTCCTCACAATTGCACCAATCTTTTGCTACTGTTGTATCTTTTGCCATTGCCTCACTTAGAATATTAACTCTATCTACAGCGCTGATATTTGAATTTTTACTGATATTATCCAATAGATCAGTGTCAATTTTAGCATTTTTTACTGTCCACATTGCGCCTATAGCATCAGGGCTTCCTAACGGGCTATCAATTTCTATTTCTTCATCATCCGCACCTTCATTACCGTAATCATGGCAACTTAGATAATACTTTGTTTCAGTTTCCCCATTGCTATTAATAATAGTTTTTTTAATTTGAGTTACGCTATCTCCGTCACTTCCGATAACTTCTTGCTTTAACACTTTTGTTTCTTGTTCAATTGGGACATTATTGTTTGGAATGTCCGTCGTACTTGCTTCTTGGCTACCCTCTGTTGCTCCTGCTTCTTGAGTTCCGTCTGTCAAATTTGCTCCTTCCGTGATGTTTGTTGACCTTGTCACTTTAGGAATTACTTGTATACCATTGATTATTTCTAATACTTTTGGACCATATTCATTATTACTTGCTTCATTATCATATACTGTTTCACGTATTACTTCGTTATTATTGTTTCTTTCGACTTCAGATTTACATCTGCCTATGTTATCCCATAAACTTGTTATTATATTTCCGTCAGGAGTAGTTTTTATTTCAGTACGCGAGGCTTCTGTTACCCCATCGGGATCGTATACAATGGTAAAATCATGTCTTAAATTGCCTTGCTGATCCTTTTTTATAAGATTAGCTCCGATTCTGTTCCCATTTTCATCAAATTCATAGGTGAATGTGTATTGACAATCAAATTCTCCTTTACTGCCATACCAAATTCCGTCTTTTGCTATGATTTCCCCGTTATCATTTAAAGTATAATTATAGTCATTTACAACTGCGCCGGAATTGTTTTCTTGATGTCCTGTTATTGAAATGGCTTTACCATTTGTATCTGTTATAGTCTCTTCTATAATTTTGGCATTATTTTTAAGATATTGATATGTTGTTATTGTTTGAGTACCGTCATCATTTGTTATAGTTGACTTTGTTACTCTGCCATATTCATCATTTTCTTCTGCAGCCATATTTTCTGTTTTTGTCGTTTGTTCTAATGTTTTTTGTTCTTGTATAGCATTATAAAATGCTGTTCTCATTTCTTTTGTGGGGTCTTCATCACTTAACAACGTATTAAATGTATCATCGTACATTGAAAAATTTATTTTACCATCGGTTTTTTCATCATTTGAGTCTATAGAATACATTATTGAAGCGTATTCTTCTGCAGTAATTGTATCGAAATCATTATCAATATTTAATCTGTCAAACATTAAGTTATATAAGTCAATGTTTTCTTCACTTATATTTTCACCGCCTGCCATGGACAGAAATTCAATTCTGTTTAAAACTCCGTCTTTTTCTTCAGTATCAAATTGATCTATATATGATTGAGAAAATGTAACTAAATCACTTCCATAACTATCTTGATTATAATCAAACATGCTAAATGTATCAGCTTGAGTATCATTTACTGCTTGATTCTTTGCTTCATCAAAATTTTTTGCATTTTCCTGGATTTTTATATAATTTTCAGGACTGGTATTACTTTTACCTATGTTAATGCCCATACATTTTCTCCTTTTATACTTATTTTGTACATCGGCATAATTATGAAAAATCTTTAGATTTTTTATAGATTTATTCATAATTTGTTACAATTTAAGATGTTAAATAATTAAATAAATGGTATAATGCCCTCAAATGGCGATAAAGTTTAATTTTTTTAAATTTAATAATCAATCAAAAATTATGTTAACGGGACTTATTCTTGGCTCGGCGCTCATTTTTATGCTCGCTTTTGCTGCTATTGGTGATATTCAAAATAAATCGGATAAAATTTATTCCGATTTTGCACAGATTTTATCTAAGTCAATTGCTTCTCAAACCGCTTTACAGCTTGCTTCCGTAAAGGATGAATTTCCGCGTGATTATTACAATGATATGCTTCAAAACAATAATGATTTATCCTTTATTGAGTATAAAGATAAAAATAATAATGTTATTTACTCCGCAAAAACTTCGTCCGAAGATGATAATACCGTATTTACAGTAACTTCGCCGGTTATTGTAAATAATAAAATTGAGGGAAATGTTAATATCGGGCTTACGGGGCAGGGTAATAAATCTGTTTGCGCTTCTGCAAGAAAATCTTTAACGGGTATTTTTATTATTACCTGGTTAACATTTTTAGTGCTTTTGTTGTTGAGCTATTTTTTTATTTCCAAAGATTTAAAAAATATTTATAAAGGTGTAAAGCAAATTTCGACTGGAAAATTCGGAGTTAAGTTAGAGTCCGAAAATATGGGTGAGCTGGTCAGTGCTTTTAATGATATGTCTAATTTGCTTTCACGCTACGAGGAGCAAAACATTGAGCAAATTACTCTTGAACGCAATAAACTTGAAGCGGTTCTAATGAGTATTATTAACGGAGTTATTGTGTGTGACAACTTTGATAATGTTGTACTTGCTAATTCTGCCGCGCTTTCTATGCTTGATATTGAAGAAAGAAATTTTATTAATACAAAAATTCAAAATTATACGGATTCTCACGGTCAGCGCTGTTTCCTTGAAAAAATTGAAGAGTTTAAGGATACTCCGTTAAATATTATAGAAATTAAACCTGTAGAGTTTAATATTGAAGCAGAAAAAAAGACTATTAAAGCGATGATTTCTCCGATGTTTTCAAAGCAGCAGGATTACGTAGGTTATATTATAGTTTTAATTGATATAACCAGAGAAGCTGAAGTTAATAAACTTAAAAATACTTTTATATCTAATGTTTCGCATGAGTTAAGAACTCCCGTTACTGTTTTAAGAACATATATTGACACTCTTTGCCATAACGGTGATGATTTTGACGAGGAAACAAAAAAAGAATTTATGAATACTCTTGATACGGAAGCAAAGAGGCTTCATACCATGGTTAATGATATTCTTGATTTTTCACGTCTTGAGTCGGGTAATATATGTCTGCGTAAAGAGTTTACCGATATTATTGAGCTTTTGGAGCAAAATATTAATTCCATTAAAATTCTTGCGGATGAAAAAAATATTAAAATTGATTTTATTAAACCGCAATCCTTGCCTAAAGTTCCCATTAATATTGAAAGTATTGACAGAGTTATCAGAAATCTGCTTTCAAATGCGATAAAATATTCTCCCGATGATAAGAAAATTACCGTTTTTGCGGGATTATCGGATGACGGTAATTTCGTAAAATTTTCTGTTAAAGATAACGGTATTGGTATTGCTAAAGAACATTTGGATAAAGTATTTGAGCGGTTTTACAGAGTGGAAAATGCTACTCATACAGTAAAAGGAACGGGTTTGGGGCTTCACCTCGTTAAATTAACCGTTGAAAAATACCATAACGGTAAAATTACGCTTCAAAGCAAAATAAATGAGGGGTCTACATTTACTGTATTTCTTCCGCTTACTGCAGAGGAAGAAGATTTGGCTTGATTTATACCGTTGCGGATTGATTTAATTGTATTTGTTTCAAAACCTTTTTTGCGTTTTCGTATTCTCTTGAGATTTCGGCAGTGAAATTTATGGACTCTAAATCCCTTGATATCGCTTCTTTGCAAGCATACATATCGTTTATTGTGCATTTTGATAACGGATTTGTCGTCTTTCCTGCAGAGTTATATATTTTTTTAAATATTTCCTGTGTTTTATAGTCATATCCCGGCATTTTGTTTTTGTAAGCATAATATTTATATAATGCTCGGGCTATTGTATATATTTCAAGTTCTTCAGCATTAAATATCATCATTTCTCTGCTGTTATAGGATAATTTTATTTGGCTTGTACCGATAAAACCTGTTATTAAATTTAATATTATTGCTTTAATTCCTTTTAACGGGATTATAAATCCCTCCTCTTCACCGATTTTCTTTAACCATTTATCCGCATTTTTTATCCTGTAAACACTTATCCCTTTAAGTTTTGCAAATTCTATAAGTTCTTCGGGATTGTTAATATGTTGTTTTACTATAGTTTTTACTTCGGCATTTATTTTTGATTTTATAGCTTCCGTTTGTGAACTCAATTTTAAATTACAGCTCGAGTTAATTACGTGCTTTGTGGTTGAGTTCTTATATAAAACTTGGTTTATATTGTTTTTCTTATTAAATATATTTTTTATAAAATCCAAAAAAAACATAGTTCGCCCCTTATATATTTAAAAACATTTTTAATGCAAATATTGCGTTTTGCGTTTATAATTGTTAAGGAGGCTTTTTGAATACATACTATAAAAAATATATTCCGTATTTATTTTTGCTGCCGGCTTTTATTTTATTGACGCTGTTTTTTTTCATTCCCTTTTTTCAAACAATTCTTTTAAGTTTTCAAGATTTTTCCAATGATATTTATAACCCCGTTTTTGCGGGAATTAAAAATTATTCCGCCCTGTTTCATTCTAAAGAATTTTACGGCGCTATGTTTAATACTTTTATGTTTTTGATTATGGTTGTTCCTTTTCTTGCAGTATTTCCGCTGATAGTTGCAATTTTTATTAACAGAAAAATTAGAGGGATAGGTATTTATAAGGTTATTATTTATCTTCCCGTTGTTGTTTCAATTGTTGTTGTTGCTATTGCCTTTAAGTGGATGTATGCTCAGCAGGGTATTTTAAACTATTTTATTGAATTATTCGGATTTAACCCAATCGGATGGCTTACGGATACAAAGTTTGCTCTGTTTGCTGTTGCTCTTGTTACTATTTATAAAGGAATCGGGTATTATATGATGATATATTTATCCGCATTAATAGGAGTTCCGAAAGATTTATATGAAGCTGCGCAAACGGACGGGGCGGGCGAAATACAAAAACATCTTACCGTAACGGTTCCGCATTTAATGCCTGTTATTGCTCTTGTTGTTACCATTTCATCCGTGTCCGCATTAAAAGTTTTTGCGGAAATCTATGTTATGACTAAAGGCGGGCCGTTAAATTCCACAAAAACCATGGTTTATTATATTTATGAGAGGGCTTTTGAAAATCTTGATTTATCTTTTGCCTCGGCAGCTTCTGTTGTTTTACTGCTTGTAATACTTGTTTTTTCGATTATTAACATTACCTGCTTTGAAAATGAGAGGTATAAACCATGATAAGAAAATTTATTGACGGGTTTACTTCTCATTTATTTTTGATATTTATGTCGGTAGTTTCGTTGTTTCCGTTTTTGTGGTTGATTTCTACCGCACTTAAAGGCGATAGTGAAAATATCTTCCAATATCCGCCTGTATTTATCCCGCAGAATATTACGTTTAAAAACTTTAGCGGAGTTTGGCATCAAATCCCCTTTCTTGTATATTTTTTCAACAGTTTTATTGTCGCAGCTTTTACTGTTATTTTAAACTTAATCTTTTCGTCGCTTGCTGCATATCCGCTTGCAAGGATGAATTTTAAAGGTAAAAATTTTATATTTGCTCTTGTTCTTTCAACTATAATGATACCCTTTCAAGCAATTATGCTTCCCGTTTATCTTATAGTATTAAAACTGCACCTTGTTGACTCTTACGGATTAACTTTAGGGTATTTAGGATTAATTTTACCTTTTGCGGTTAATGCGTTCGGAATTTTTCTTATGAGGCAGGCATTTTTAATTATTCCGAAAGAAATGGAAGAAGCCGCCTTTATTGACGGATGTTCAATTTTTAATATATGGCGGAAAATACTCCTGCCCATGAGTGCGCCTACTCTTGCAGTGCTTGCCATTTTTACATTTATCGGCTCGTGGGGTGAATTCCTTTGGCCGAGTATCGTTTTAACAAACAAGGCTTTATATACGCTGCCTGTCGGGGTTAACGATTTACAAGGGATGTTTAGTGCAAACTGGAGATATATTGCCGCAGGTTCTATTATTTCCATTATCCCTATTATTATTTTCTTTATCACAATGCAGAGATACTTTGTTTCGGGTCAATCTGACGGCGCCGTTAAAGGATAAAAAAATCCCTTTTTTTTCAAAAAGGGAAATCGAGAAAAACTAAAAAGAAAAAACTTTTTTATTAACCCTCAAGGTTCATATTTTTGTTTAAGTAATCTTCTGCTTCTTGAGCTGTCATATCGTAGTTATACATATATTCTTCAATTTTTGCCTGCAGACTTTCTGCCGTATTCGCTTGTTTCTTTTCTTTTTCTTCAACTTTTGGTGAAAATAATTCATCTTCACTGTCAATGCAAAAATCCACTTCCGAAAAATCGGTATTTTTATCATCCTTTGTTTCGTAGTAATTTTTTATTGATTTTGAATTAAATCCGTTAATATCCGAAAAGAAACTCATTTTTATCCTCTCTTATTATTTTGTGTATATACTTTATATAAAAAATATATACCCAAGAAATTGCTTTTTATTTTGGATAAAAATTTTAAAATTCCTTAAAACACTTAGCGGTATAGAGATTTGGATTGTTAATAAAACTTAATATTAATTATGAGCTTTTTATAATAGAATATATATCGGGAAAAATTTTAAGGCTTCTTTCCAATATATTATTTATATGAGCAATTGTTATTCCGTAGTTTGTTATCGGAATAAGTGATTTTTCTGCCAGATTGTATCTGTAGAGGACTTCTTTTTCTTTTAGCATACATCCGCCGCAGTGGATAATTAATTTATAAGGTGATAAATCATTCGGAAATCCGCCCCCTGATGAAAATTCATAATTAAAGGTTTTTCCGGTATATTCTTTAATCCAGTGCGGGAGTTTAACTGTTCCTATATCGTCGCATTGGCGGTGGTGTGTGCAGCCCTCTGATATCAATATTTTATCGCCCTCCTTTAATGAGGAAAGTTTGCTTATTCCTTTTACCGCTGTTTTTAAAACACCTTTATATCTTGCAAAAAGAATTGAAAAGGAGGTTAAAAATATATCATCGGGGGTTTGAGAAGATACCTGCTTAAACGCTTGAGAGTCGGTTATAACAAGTTTAGGTTTATTTTTTAATGAATTTAGTGCATATTCAAGCTCAAATTCTCTTACTACTGTTGTTATTGCGCCTGCTTCAAGCAATTCCCTTAATACTTGCTGCTGGGGAAGAATTATTCTTCCTTTTGGTGCGGCGCTGTCTATAGGTGTTACAAGAATTACATTGTCATATTTATTTATTAAGTCCCTCACAAGCGGAGTTTTGCTTTTTTCTTCATTTACGCAGATTGCAATTAGCTCTTTTAATTCATTAATATTTTCGCCCGTAAGTGCGCTTACATATATTTCATTTGCGCTCGAAGCGGTCTGTGAGTTTTGATATAAGTCTGATTTATTATGAACAATTATATAATTTATATTATTTTCTTTAAAAAGGTTTATTAATTCTTTTTCGCATTCAGTAAGGTCATTTGGGGCATCGGTTACTAAAAGGGCAGCATCTGTTTTTCTTAAAACTTCTTTTGTCTTTTGAGTTCTCAGCATTCCGAGTTCCGTGTTATCATCAAGCCCTGCGGTATCAATTATAGTTACGGGCCCTAACGGCAGCAGCTCCATTGATTTATAAACGGGGTCTGTTGTTGTTCCTTTTATATCCGATACTATTGCTATATTTTGATTTGTTATTGCGTTTATTAAACTGGATTTGCCCGAGTTCGTTTTTCCGAATATTCCAATATGTATTCTTTCTGATGAGGGTGTATTGTTAAGGCTCATTTTTTTCTTCCCTTTTATTTATTCTTTATTTTATAATATAACGG
>CANPYB010000064.1 GCA_947587605.1 Candidatus Gastranaerophilales bacterium | reverse complement strand
AAAATAATCAGCACTTAATCTAAC
Source organism: Candidatus Gastranaerophilales bacterium (assembly GCA_947587605.1). Lineage (GTDB taxonomy): Bacteria > Cyanobacteriota > Vampirovibrionia > Gastranaerophilales > Gastranaerophilaceae > Avigastranaerophilus. Next base: position 8,685 of record CANPYB010000064.1, on the reverse strand, counting down.
TTAATATAGTCATCTTAATTCATAATTCAGCCTCCGTTATACGGGGGCTTTTGCTTTAATTGAATTACTTTAGTTGTTTTTTCATCCGCCATGTCGATATACATATATTAATGTGATATTATAAGGAACATAAAAAAATTGTTATTAATTAACAGTGAGGAATTAAGATGAAAAAGAAAAATGTACTGTTAGCAGTATTGCTAATGTTTATGTCTGCATTCGTATGCGAAAAAGCATTTGCGGAACTTCCCGCGGCAGACCTCGATTATTTGGCAGATTACGGATATGGAGATTTTAATCAATCCGCTTTGACTTCATCAGTTGCGGCTCAATTAGGCGGTTATGCCGTTCAATTGAATTCTTATGATCAAGCATTCCAAAACATGGATATGTATATGCTCATGACTAAAAAACAAAGAAACATTCTGAAATCCAGACAAAAAGAGGGAAAGAGTTATACTAATACACCTTATGATAACGCAGCTCTTTGGGCAAGACCTTATGCCGAATTTGAAAATGTTACATTCAATAACAGCTGGGGCTATGGATTGAAAAATTACCCCAAAAAAGTTTCTAATGTTATGTGGGGTTCTTTCTTCGGTGGCGACAGTGAACTGATAGACCTTGGCAACGGTTGGGACGGAATGTTCAGTGTTTATGCAGGATATAACGGTTCTCACCAAGCATTTGACGGTGTAAGTATCTACCAAAACGGTGCTACATTAGGCTTGGCAGGTATGGCTTATAAAGATAACTACTTCGCAGGCGCTACAATTAACGTAGGTTCAAGCATAGCTGATTCTACATTCGACCCTGTCGGGAAAGAAGATTTCAATATGTTAATGTCAGGTGTCGCTGCTAAAACAGGTTATAACTGGGAACTCGCTGACGGTAAATTTATTGTTCAGCCGAGTTATTTAATGTCTTATTCATTTATTAATACATTTGATTATAACAACGCTTTGGGTCAAAGAGTTACTTCAGACCCGCTGCAAGCATTGCAATTACAACCTCAAATCAAATTGATAGGCAACTTTGATAACGGCTGGCAGCCTTATGCTCATGCCGGCGTTGTTTGGACACTCATGGACAGAACTAATTTCCAGGTTGCTTCCGTTGATTTGCCTGCATTAAGCATTAAACCTTATGCAAAATATGGCATTGGTGTTAGAAAGACTTTCGGTGAACGCTTTACAGGCTTCTTCCAAACTTTCTTTACTAACGGCGGAAGAAACGGTGTAGGTCTGCAAGCAGGTGTAAGGTGGACTTTAGGTAAATCTGTTGTTCCTAAACACGCTAACTCCACAGGCGAGAAAAAATATATAGCTAAGAAATAAATATATTTCTTCAAAGTTACAAAAAAGCCCCCGAATAAGGGGCTTTTTTACATAAGATAAGATAAAGTAAAGATAGAAAGTTTTTAACCGATACTGCGTTTCTATTTCACTAAAACCTCAACCATAGGTTTCATAACAGCTACGCATACAGGCTCACACACTTCGCCTGCGGCTTAGCGGTTCGCTTTGTATCGCCGATAAATCGGCTCAAACAGATGAAACCTTGATGTTGTTTCGGTTAGTGAAATTACAAAACTCCGTATATGGTTTTCAAACTTTCTATCTTTACTTTAAGAATTTTATAAAGAGCAAAAAATGAAATCCTCCGCTCGGTATTTGTTTCTATATTGCTAAACTCTGCAAAAGGCTCCGCTAAAACACGCTCCGCCTTGACGCTGCACAGTTAAGCAATAAAAACGAAACAGAATACAGGCTTTCGGATTTCATTTTTTTGCTTTATAAAATTTTAAAAAAAATAATATAAAAATTAAAGTCCATTGCGGAGTATAGTTAAACTTTTTTGCGAGGCAACGTCAAGGCGAGGACTGTTTGACGACCGAAGGGAGGAGTTCCGCAGCTCGAGCCGAGCTTAGAAGTTATCTGTACGCAGCGACAGGACGCAATTTTTATATTATTTTTTATATATTTTTTTTATTAAATTTTAGTAAATTAAATGTTTCCCCTCAATCGCATACGGGGAGCGAAAAAGTTATCGCCGTTCCTTTATTATCCCTGTTTTGAGCTCTGATTACTCCGTTGTGAGCCTCTATTATCTTTCGGCAGTTGTATAACTCTAAACTGTACCCTATCTTCCTAAACTTGTTTGAACACATTATAAATTCTTCAAAAATATCACCTAAATATTCGTCGCGCCTCGGATAACCAAAATCTATAAATGATACTTTTACTTCGTCGTCTTGGTTCTCTACTTGAATTATTATTTTTGAATTGTTACAGCTCTGCTCCGACGCATTTATTATTAAATTGTTTATTACTTTTCCGATTTCATCAACATCTATTTCGGTATACTTAATCCTGCCTTTTACTATAAATTCAACCGTTTGATTTTTCTTGTCCAATACTCCCGACAACCCCAAACACTTCTCTTTTACAAGATTTACTATCGAATACCGCTGCTTTTGCAGTTCGTATAAATTAAATTCATTCTTGTACTTTATTAAAAGATTGTCCGTCATATAATTCATAAATCTGCAAGAGTTTAAAAGCTCCTCAAGCACATTCTTCAGCTTTATTTCAAGAATGCCGAACCTGTTTTTTAAAATTAGCTCTAAAACTTGTATGTTGGCTCTTATCGGGTTTTTTAGGTCGTGCGTCAATATATCAATAAACGTTTCCTTTTGAATTTTGTTCTTTATCTCCTGCGTTATGTCTTGAACTATTACGGAATACCCTTTTAACTGCCCGCTTTTATTCTTTATTTTGCATATATGCACATCCATTGGTATCGCACTGAAATTATTTTTGTCATTGAATATCAGCTTTACATAAAAATGATTTTTTGAGGAATTTTTAAAATTTTCAAAATTAATAACCAGATTTTTATTCTCAAACCCCGAGGTTAAATATGCAATTTCAAACTTATTATTCTTAAAATCGTACCTCGAATTTTGAAACAGTATGTTGAATTTTGAGTCAGTTATTATAATATCGCCCGCACAATACTTGGATATGTGCGAAAAAGCCTGAGTTAAAATCTCACCGTCCCTGTTAAAAATGTTTGATGTAAATTTCATTCCGCCGTCCGTTTTCAAATTCATTTATAATTTAAAATAGAATTTGAAAAAATTTATTACCCATGAGGATATTAAAAACGGTTATTTACCTATGCAGAAGTTATCAAAAATGTTGTTTAATATATCATCCGTTACAACTTCGCCCGAAACCTCGGAAATATACATCAGCGCAGATTTTATATCAATTGATAATAAATCTTGAAGCTCTTTTTTTTGTGCGCCGATTAACGCATTTATTAACGAATTTTTTGTGTTTTCAAGGCACATCTGCTGTCTTTTATTGGTTATAAATTCAATCTCGTTAAGATTTTGGCTGATTACCAGAGATTTTATCTTCTCTTTTAATTTATCCATATTAAGCCCCGTTTTGGCGGAAATACATATCGCAGTATCATCAGTATTCTCCGAAATATCAGCTTTTGTTGCTATTTTTATATTAGGCTTATTATTTATTGACTTAATAATTTCATCATCTTCCATTGTATAACCTTCTGTTAAGTCGTATAAAAACAACACAACATCGGCTTCCTGCATATATTTTTTTGAATAGTCAATCCCTATTGCTTCAACTTTATTTATATTATCACTCTCGCGAATACCTGCCGTATCTATAATGGTTACGGGTATTCCGTCTATATCCAAAGTTTCATGCAGACAATCGCGGGTTGTTCCTGCTATATCAGTTACTATTGCACGTTCAAGATTTAATAAAGCGTTAAATAACGACGACTTGCCTACATTCGGACGCCCCGCCAGTACCAGTTTTATTCCCTGCCTAAAAATATTTGAACTCTTTGAAAACCCTAAAATACCGTTAATTTTATCAATAATACTCGTAAGAGTCTGCTCTATATAATCATATTCGGGTTCTTTTACATCTTCGGGAAAATCAATACCCGCAGTTATTTTAGATAACAGCTCCATAATAGAGCTTCTTATATTCTTTACCTCAAGCGACAGCTTGCCAAACAGATTTTTAGCACTGTTCAGCGCAAATTTCTCGGTCGGAGCTTGTATTAAATCAAGCACCGCTTCCGCTTGCGATAAATCCATTTTACCGTTTAAAAATGCCCGCTTTGTGTATTCACCCTTTTGAGCAGGTCTTGCACCATATTTGTATGTTAAATCCATTATCTTATTTGTTATATGCACTCCGCCATGACATTGGATTTCTATTACATCCTCGCCCGTATAACTGTTCGGAGCTTTAAACGGCAGTACAATTACATCATCAATCTTCTCACCGTTTTCTTCAATATCGCCGTGGTATATTCTGCCCGCAGTTAAATACTTTGATGAAAATATTTTATTGATAATATTAAACGCCTCACCGCCCGATATACGTATAATGCTTACCCCTCCGTTGCCGATTGGAGTAGCTATCGCGCTTATTGTGTCCGTTTCATACTGATTTTGCATATTTCCCTCAAATTAATTATTACATAAAAATATTATGTACTAAAAATTTAAGGTATATGAAATATTAAAAGTTAGTTTCTCTATCCCAATTTATATTAGCTTTTAAAACTTTTGCAGGATTTCCTGCTAAAATAATATTTTTATCAAAAAATTCCCTTGTAACTACACTATAACTTCCTACAATACTATTATCAAGGATTTTAGCTTTTTTTAATATACTGCTTCCCCGTCCAATCCATACATGATTGCCGATTATTACATTATTTTTTTCCTTATTTATTAAATTTCCTGTTGAATTATTTAATATTTTATGTCCGTCATGACTTTGTATTACAATACCCGTCGAAAACATACACTCATTACCAACAGTAATTGATGTATCTTTTTGATAAACAAAAAAATCTACCTCGCCCATAGAACAATTTTTTCCAATATCAATTCTGCCGTTAATATCCGCTAAATCACCATTTAATGCGATTTGCCCAATGTTTGCACTAAATTTTAAACTATAAACCGTATCATTTATTTTCACTGAATTATTATTACCGCAAATATTGATAAATCCGTTTATATTATTCGTCTTCCCTATTTGAATTAAATTATTGCTTCCGTATATATTTATATTCAATGAAAATATTTTATTAAGATATTCTTTATCAAGAATGATTTTATTATTATTACCTTTTATTTCTATATTTAAGTATTCATTTGTTTTTAATATTTCTGACTTTGTATTTTCATCAATGTAAATTAAATGGTTGTTTTCTCCAAAAAATTTATATTTTCGATAAAGCCTTTTAAATTTTATTTTCAACCCAAAAATACAAAGAATTTTCTTTTTCCCGCGCAGACCCGGTACATTTTTTACGGAAAATATTTTCTGAATAAATTTCATAAGAAAACTCCCAAAGGAATTATATCATTGTAATTAGTTGTATACAACTATCAGATATAAAAAATAGTTATATAAATAGTTAATAAGTGGTTGTTAATATAGTATTTTAATTAAAAATAAATAAGGACAGCACAATATGGTCTTCTGTGATAAAGAATTTATAAGCAAAAAGCTAAAAGAATACAGAAAGAAAAATAAATATACTCAAGAAGAATTAGCTGAAAAAATCGGAATTACGGATAAACACTACAGCAAACTTGAACGCGGAATTTTTTTGCCCGGAGCAGATACTTTTCTAAAATTAATTGATATATTGAATATCCCGATTTATGAATTCGGACTTGTAAATAAAAATAAAAAAGACTCTATATTAAAAGAAATTTTATCATTAAATTCTGATGAGGCAAAAATGTGCTTGGATATACTTAACGTAATAAAAAAATATAAATTATAATGTCTAAATTAATTTTTAATAATTTAAGTAATATAATAAAATGATGAAACATCCTATATGTACAGTTTTTATATATACCTTATTTCATTTATTTTTTATGTTTTTTATAAATTTCTTTACTTTTTGCGGTTCGGATTGCACCAAACCATAGTCCTATTGTAAAATAAAATAAATTGTAGTGAGGTTATTATGACTGATTGTATTTTTTGCAAAATAGCAAACGGGGAAATCCCCTCTAAATTTATTTATGAAGATGACAAAGTAGCTGCATTTAATGACTTAAATCCGCAAGCTCCCGTTCATTTTCTCGTCATACCTAAAAAACATTATGCTTCACTTAATGATATAGACTCAAAAGAAGCATTTGCCGATATATTTTCCGCTATCCCAAAGATTACGGCAAAACTCGGGATAAAAGAATACAGAACGGTAGTAAATACAGGCGCAAGCGCAGGACAAACAGTTTTTCATATCCACGTTCACGTTATGGCGGGTCGTGAATTTACTTGGCCTGCGGGGTAGGACTAATAATGTATAACCGTTGGTATGATAAATACAGCGATTTAAAATCACTGCTTGAGCTTTTGGAAACCGTTGACAAGCAATATATTGACATAATTGCGCAGGATTTTTTACAAATCATACTGGAAAAATATGCGCTCAACTTTGATGAAGCAATACAAAAAATGTCTGACAACGCACCGCCAAGGTATAGCAGATGGTACGACGAAAACTACGACCTGCACACATGTATTGAATTTATTAAGACTCTGGATGATAATGAAAAAAAAGAATTGATTAATTCTTTTATAATGTCACTTGCAAGTTTTATAACGAATGCGGATAATGGATAAGAAAAATATATTAATAACAGGCTCGAGCCGAGGAATAGGACTTGAAATCGCAAAACATTTTGCGTCTGATTTCAATGTTTACATCACGGGCAGAGGCGAAAAAAGACTTGATGAATTATGCAGTAAATACGGGTTTGCAGGATATAGCGCCCGCGATTTATCTTTAACCGACGGAGCTGAAAGCCTTTTATTCGCTTTGAATAAGGATTTTGATATTTTAATAAACAATGCGGGAGTCTATTTTTATAACGCAATTGAAAATATGCTTCCCGAGGATATAGTAAAATCAATAGTTTTAAATTCTCTAACACCTTACGAGCTGATTAGACGCACAGTTCCTTATATGAAGAAACAAAAATGGGGCAGAATTATAAACATCGGTTCAATTTCGGGAGTTATGGGTGAGGCTTATGCTTCCGTTTATTCCATGACTAAGGCTTCTTTAATAGGATTGACAAAGTCTTTGGCTCTTGAACTTGCGCAAGATAACATTACCGTTAACATAATCAATCCCGGCTGGGTGGATACTGAATTAATTAATAACGAAAATCTTGATGAAAATTTTTCCAAAGATGAAATTCTTGAAACAATCCCTCAAAAAAGATTTGTATCGCCAAGCGAAATCGCATCCGCTTGCGAATTCTTAATCTCCGACAAGGCTAAAACCATTACGGGACAATCAATTAACATCTGCGCAGGACTATCTCTCGGGTTTTGAAATTTAATTTTAATCTTTTATACTACCTTGGTTATTAATACATTTACCATTAAATAAAAGTATTATAAAAAGGTTAAGTAAAAGGAGATTGTTATGAAAAAACTTGTTGTTAAATTCGGCGGAATAATTGTTGATATTATGGCAATAATAACTCTTATCGGTTTGATTATTTCCACCGTTATGATGATTAGCTCTCAAGGCTTATGGGCAGGTTTGAGCGTACTATGGGCAGGACTTGTTAGTTTCGTTTTCGTTTTCTTCTTGATTTATCTTGTTATGTCCATGAACGATAAATTATCAAACATCAACTGCGATAATTCAAATAATTACTAACTTTAATTAAAAAGCGGAGTGAAATTCTCCGCTTTCTAATGATTATCGGAAGCTAAAAATAACTCCTTTTCCCTTTCTTGATTTACATTATCTTGTAAATATTTAACGAAAATTTTTTATCATAGATATAACATCAATACTGCCAAAGACCTGTATATTTTAAGTATATCTTTGGTATTATAACACGATAGGCGTATTGTCTTTAAATTTATAAACTAATATAATATTTCTATGAAAAAATTTGTTATTATATTAATTTCAATATTTTTATTATTATCATCCTTTACTTTGGGATTTTTTGTTAAAAAAAATATTGATGATAAGAAAATCACTAATTCGAATGAAGAAAGAAAATATTTAAAAGAAAAAATAAATCATTTAGCAGAATCTAATTACAAACTTTCTAAGTCTGTTAATCATATGAAAACTGAGTTTAATAAAAAATGGTTAGAATTAACAGATGATTTTTATTTGGATAAAAAATCCATAACTAAAAGTAAGTATTCAATATCGGGTTGGTTTAAAATGTATAATACCGAAAACACCATTACTGATAATATTAATGGTGTTCCTGTATTTTATCAATTAATTAAATATCAAGCTGATTGTAAAAATCCTACATTATGTCTTATACATATAAAGCAATATGATAAAAATGACAATATGTTATCAGATGAACCGAATAATTATGATGTATGTCATAACGGTGCAGGTGGATGGATTAATGGGGAAATAGCTTATAATGCTTTATGTGAATATGAAAAAAAATAGAATTGTTTTTAGTAATCATCTGGTGTAAGAAATAATTCCCTTTTTTTATTATTAAATTATGCCACTCTAACCCAACCTATATATTGAACTATTGTTTTTATGCATACTAATTATTATAATTATTGTTATGAAAAGGTTTACTATTATATT
>CANPYB010000063.1 GCA_947587605.1 Candidatus Gastranaerophilales bacterium | reverse complement strand
CAATAAAAGAACAGCAATCAAATTATACCGAACAAATGTTATTAACAAAAATGATAGAAGATAACCGATTATATAACAGTGCCGCAAAATAAACTTTCAATAAACTAAATTTTATGATTTAATTTATATGTAGAATCTGAGAATAGCAAAATGATAAAGATATTAAAAACAGAAGAAAATAAACAATTAGCACAATTAAGCATAAGTGAAGCAGTATCAGGTTCATGGTTCAGTTTGATAAATCCTACGGAAGAAGAAATAAAACAAGTTTCATTAGTTTTAGGATTGGAAGAAGACTTTTTAAGAAATTCTTTAGACTTAGATGAAAGATCTCGTATAGAAATTGAAGACGGAAATTTACTTATAATTACAAATTTACCGATAATGACCGATGAGGGTTCTTTTGATACATTGCCAATGGGTATAATATATACCCCCACATCAATAATGACAGTATGTTCAATGGATAATAACATATTATCATCTTTTAATGAAGCAACTTCATACAGTTTTGATACAAGAAACAAAACTGAATTTATGTTAAAAATATTGTATCGATCGGTAAAATTTTATTTAAAATATTTGGACGTAATAAACAGAACAACAGAAAATATAGAAAATGAGCTGCAAAAAGCAACAAATAATAAAGCACTGTTTCAATTAATGGAAATCCAAAAGACACTTGTATACTTTTCAACTGCATTAAAGGACAATGATATAGTGCTTCAAAAAATATTGAGGATGACAAATTCAACCTCGGCGAATTACATCAAAACAACGGAAGAAGATTTGGATTTGCTTGAGGATGTAATAATAGATACACGTCAGGCAATAGAAATGGTAGATATGCACCGAATGATATTAGAAGCAATGATGGAAGGTTTTGCCTCAATAATAAATAATAATTTAAACCTTGTAATGAAGTTTTTGGCAGCAATAACAATAATAATGTCAATACCTACAATGATAGGCGGATTATGGGGAATGAACGTAAGAGTACCCTACGGGAATAACCCTTACGGATTTTTAATAGTAGTCGCTTTATCAATAATAACCTCAATAGCAGTAGTATTTTATTTCAGAAAAAAAGGTATGTTTTAAGAAAAAGGCATAAGCATTGAAAAATAATTCTATATTAATAATATCAAATGATAATGAAGTAAGCAAAACAATAAGTACAAAAATAAAATTATTAAGAGAATGCGATAATATACAATCAGTAAATTATATAGAAACAATTTCTGCATTAAACTTAATGTGTCCTAATCTTATAATTTTATATAAGGGAAAAACAGATTCAATAGGAATATTAAAAGAAATACGTAAAATAAAATCCCTAAATAAAGTGCCTATAATATTTGTAATGGATAAGCCCGATGAAGAAGCATTATTTTATGCGTTTGATAACGGGATAGATGACTTTTTCTTTTTAAATGACAGTGATGCAATAATACTTATAAGAATATTTTTAACATTACAAAAATCAGTTTTATATCAACAGATAGATGTAAATGAAGAAATACTAAAATGGGAAAATATAATAGATAAACAAAACGGAATATATACAAAAGACAGCGGAGCAAGGATAATAAATAAAATATTTGCCAAGATAAAGGATGAAAATGATAATAACAACATCTTTCTTTATTTAAAACCCATGTCTAAAGATAATAAAGTAGTTAATATAAGTAAAATAGGCAAAAAAATAAAAGAAATACTGCGAAATAATGACATAATATCTTATGGCAAAGGAAGCGGTTATTATGTAGTATTGTATAATTCAAATGAAGAAAATACCCCAATAATAATTGAGCGTATAAAAAAGATATTAAAAAATGAATGTATAATCTACGCAAATGCAGCAGAAATAAAGGAGTCATTTGAAAAAACAGAAGAATTGCTATATTCAAAAATGAAAGAACAAATATCAGAGGGAAAAGAATTTAATTTTATAACACAAATCCCGCAAAAATATATAAAAGAAGAAATTGCCCCAAAAGAATATGATGCAAAAAAATTTTATAAAGAAACAGAAAGTATAACTGCTCCTGTTTTTTATCAAATACAAGCAGAATACAATGATAAACTTGACGGAAGTGAAATAAAATATGAAATACATGAAACGGAAAGTAATTTAATAATTCAATCAAAAGAACTGACAAGCGAACTAAAAATTAAATATATTGAATATCCTAAAGTGATAATAGAAATAAAGCAGACAGAAGAAAATAAAAATGCAAAAGTTAAGGAAATTAATTATAATATTGATGAATACACAAACGAAAAATTAACATTAATAATAAAAGAAATGATAAACGAACATATGCAAGCAAAAAGTTTACAGAAATTATACAGAATATAATGAAAAGCAAAGACAAAATATTAATATCGTCATCAGCGAAAGGAACAATTCAAAAGAGTGCCAAGCTGGCACAAGAACTGGGATTAGGGCTTGAAATAAGCCGAGTTCCTTTATATAAAGATGAAAAACTGACCGTAAATGATACAATTGATATAATTAATGATGAAATAAAAGACTTTAATGGGCGCAGGACTCTGCACGGAATGTTTTCCGATGTAAATGTAGCGTCGCAGGATTGTATTTTAAGAAAGATGTCACAGCAAAGATGTTTAGAGTCTTTTGAAATCGGGAAAGGAATAAAAGCCGATACGGTTCTTTTTCATAGCGGAAATAAAGGAACAAAGCACTATGGTTCAATAGAACAATTTAAAAAGAATTTTACCGCATTTTATAAAGATTTTATAAAAGAATTTGAAAAAACGGGTATTACAGCTGTAATAGAGAATGTATTTGAAACAGAACCTAATTTTTGCCTTGAATTAATAGAAAAAGTGAACTCGCCAAATTTAAAACTCGCATTAGATACGGGTCACGTAAATTTATACTCACATCAAACAAAAGCTGTTGACTGGATAAAAGAATACGGAAATAACTTATATCACATGCATATCCACAACAATTTCGGCAAAAATGACGACCACTCTAATTTAAGCAACGGAACCGTAAATTATAAAGAAGTGTTTAAGCAATTGGAAGAATTAAAACTAAATCCGACAATAGTGCTTGAAATGTTCACGGAAGAAGACATTAGGAAAAGCATAAATTTAATGAGCGAGCTTAATTTCTTTAAGCCCGAAGCCGTTTAAATCAATCTGAACGGAAGTAGAATCAATCGAAACAAGCATTGATTTTTCTTCATTGTAATCAATACTCCAGGTGCCAAGAAATAAAGGCAGGTCTTTAGTAAAAGCATAAGCATAAACAATAAGCCTTTCGGGATTATTTTTATCCCAGCCGACAGGGAAAATATCCCACATATAATCTTTTAAATCAACATTTTTATTTTCACGCCACCAATAAATAATGGCCTCGCGAACCGCAGTAAGGCGTTTCCAGGATTTCGATTTAAAATCATAAATAATAACATTAGTCTGCCAAGTTTCTTCAAGGTTAGAGCCGATTTTTTCTTTAAAAGCAATTTTAGAAGAATCTTTAGACCAATCAATAGGAAAAAGCGAAACAAAACGAAAATCAACGAAATCATCCATACCGACGGAAACAATCGGATTAGGATTTCCCTGCATAACATTTGTAGAATATAAGACATCATAAGCATCATCAGGATTAGCAATCGGGATAAAGTACGCAGCAGAGGAAGTTTGCGAAAATCTCGGATAAAAGAAACATTTAGTATAAACCATTTTGGTTTTATCGGGAGAAAGAATCCCCGCTGAAGCTGCCGTTCTATTGGAAACTATTTTAGAAAGGTCAATATTACGCTGTCCCGGGGGAGTATTATATCTTACAACTCTAAACTGAGGGTCCGGCAATATAATATCACCGACAGGGGTAAAATCGGGCTTCGGGATAACAAAATCTTTTCTTTTTTTATCCGCAGCCATTTTGTAATAATCATCCATATATACAGGCAAATGTGATTTATCAATATTATGGTAATAAATTTTTTTAGTCTTAGGCAGATGTAATTTTTCTCTGAATTTTTCATTGAGAGTTCTTTCATCCTTTTGTTTAAGAGTAATTTGAGGTTGATTTACTTCACTTAACTCATCATCTGCAAGAGTAAGTAAGGGCAAAAAGAAAACACAAATAAAAATAAAAAAAAGTTTAAACTTCATTAAACAAGCCCCTCTTTAACAGCTTGAATAGTAGCTTGAGTTCTGTTTTTAACATACAATTTTTGCAAAATACTATGAACATGAGCCTTTGCGGTAGAAAGAGTAATAACAAGTTTTTTAGAGATTTGAGCATTATCAAGCCCCTCAACAATTAAAGCTAAGACTTCAAGTTCTCTTTCAGTCAATCCGTATGTATTTTTAAGCGGATAAACGGTATTTTTTTGAGCATTAACAGGAGCGGAAGAAGTATTTTTCTTAACATTAGAGAGAACAAGCCTTGCAATAGCGGGGTCAAGCCAGGCAGTACCCTCTGCCACGGCTTTAATTGCACTGATAAGCTGTTCCTCATTAGCACCTTTCATGATATATCCGTCAGCACCCGCAGAGAGTGCATCAAAAACATCATCCTCACTTTCGCGTGAAGTAAAAACTAAAATTTTCATATTGGGATTGTTTTTTTTAATCAATGCGGTAGCTTGAATTCCGTCAAGTTCTGGAAGTCCGATATCCATTAAAACAACATCGGGATTAAGTTTCATAGCAAGCTCAACACCCGTTTTTCCGTTATCAGCTTCACCTATTAAATCAATATTACTGCAGTTTTCAAATACAAGAGATAACCCGAGCCTAACCATAGTATGATCTTCAATCAATAAAACCTTTATTAAGTCCATAAAGTTTCCTCTTTCTTAGCATTTACCGCATTAATTAATAAAAAGAAAAATTCACTGCCTTTTCCCTTGTCGCTTTCAAGCCAGATTTTGCCCCCGTGCGCATCAATAATTTGTTTTGAAAGATATAGCCCTAAACCTGTACTGATAGAGCGTTTTTCTTGAGTGCCCTGAGAAAAGCGTTTAAACAGTTTTGGAATATCTTTTTTATAAATACCCTCGCCGTTGTCTTTAACTGAAAATCTGACATCATCGCCGTCAATTTGAGCTTTAACTTCGATTAATCCGCCCTCTTGAGTATATTTAACCGCATTGCCGAGTAAATTTACAATAACGCGACGAAGTTCATTTCTGTCAGCGCAAATATCTGCAGAGTCAAGATTAATTAAAGTTTTTTCAATTTTTTGATTTTTCTTAGAACTTATTGGCTCAATTTGACTGATACATTCATTAATCAACGGTTCAAAAGGAAAAGCGGTAATAACGGGTTTTAATCTGCCTGCTTCATATTTATAAACCTCAAGCAAAGTATTGACAAGCCCGAGCATATCTTCGTTGCTTTTTTTCATTGTTTCAAGCAGCATATTTTGCTTATCCGTAAGCTGTCCGAGTTTACCGTTAAGAAAATACTCAAGAGTTTGAATGGCAGCTAATGCGGGAGTCCTTAAATCATGAGTAAGGGTAGCGATAAAGTCATCGCGCAAACGCTCCATTTCCTTTTGATAGCTGACATTTCTGATAACAAGAACATATTTCCCGTCTTGAGTTTCATCTTTAGGCGGAATAAAAGCACAGCTTATTTCTACAGGAATTTTATTACCGTTAACAGCATTTATAATTTCAATGTCTCTTAAAAGTAATTCTTCTTTTTTTGAAAAAACACTCTGCCAATCGATTTCATTGGATATAAATAAATCAAAAACAGACTTGGTATGAATAATACCTAAATCCAAACCAAATAAAGATTCACTTGCAGGATTAGCGTGAATAACATCGCCCGAATTTGAAATAAGCAAAATACCGTCTGCACAATTATTAATAACGGCATTTAACCGTTCGTTCATATCAATAATATCAGCAGATTTTGCCCTTACAATGTCTTCCAGATGATTTGTATACCTTTCAAGCTCCAAGTTTTTTTCCTGTAAAGAAGAAATCAACTGCGAACGTTCATAAGCATTTTTAATATTAATTATTAGTTCATCATTATCCCACGGTTTTTCAATATATTTATACAACCCGACTTCATTAATAGCTTTAATCGCATTTTCTTTATCAGCATACCCCGTTAATAAAATCATGCTTGCGTTCGGATATAATTTTTTAGCCTCGGAAAGGAACTCAATCCCGTTCATTTGAGGCATCATAAAATCAGAGATAATAACATCTCTTTTGTTATTTTTAAGATAATCAAGCGCGAGCAAAGGCTCATTAAAGAACACAACATCACTAAACCCCTCTAAAGCCAAAAGTGACTTTAACGAAGAAGTTACAAGATTATCATCATCCACAACAAGTATTTTATGTGAAAACTGCATTTATACACAATCTCCCTAATAAAATAATAAATTAATAAAGGAAAACAGACAAATATTTTACAATAATTAATCAGTCGTCCCCAAAATTTGAGATATTTTAGCATCTTGTGATTTTAAATGCTCAATATACTTGCGCAGCATAGCTATTTCAGCCCCTAAACCTTTTATTAATTGAGGAATTTTAATATTATTTTGTTTATCATTTAATTCTCTGATTTTAACTTCAAGTTCCTTAGACTTTTGTTCCAAATCAGCTCTGGACTGATTTTCAGTTTTGGTTGACAAACTTTCGATTTTATTTTCAAGCTCTTTAATATCTTTTCTAATTTTATATAAATTTTCATCTGTTTTAGTAAGCCGCGCTTGAAGTTCTTTTTTTCTTGTATATTTCATATAATCAATAATAACAGGTTTGCTTAAAAGTTTATTAATCTCATCTTCAATCGGACCTTTAGCATGTTGTCTTATCAGTTTTCTAATCCAATCCCCGTTAGGACGATCTTCAATATATTTTTTAGCTTCAAGTAAACTTTTATAATTTTCAAAATCAGTTTGTTCTTCTTGAGAATATAATTTGATATCAAAACTGTCAATTGAAATATCACCAATCTGACTGAGCAGCTGTTCACGTTCGGTAGTTAAGTCAAGCCGCACCTGCCTTTTATCTCCAAGTTCAGTTTTGGCTTTCTCCAACTGAACAAAAGCACTAATTATTGCATCAATACCGCTTTTTTGAGTTTGGAGCATTTCAACAGACGGAAACATCCTATAATGTTCATCAATAGCTATTTGACAATTTAAAACTTTGTCTTCTTGGGCTTTAATATCACTTTTTACAGCCTCAAGCTGACCATACAAATCATCAAGTTCTTTCTGATTTTTACGTTGTTGTTCTTCCGTAAGCGGTAAAGCGGATTTTTTTTGTTTTCTTGATGAGCTTTTCTTTGGAGGCTCCGGATTTTTTAATTTATTAATTGAATTACTTATATTATCGTGTTTCGTACGGAGTAAATTCAATGTGTTGTTTTCTCTTTTTAAATCTGCCTCCAATTCAATAGCTTTAAGCATTGCAGCGAAATCAACATCTTGATTTAAAACATCCAGTCTTGTTTGAAGCTCAGACGTTTCCTGAGTTTTAGCCGCAATATCTCTTTCCAGCTCGGAAACCAAAGCCGCTATTTGAGATTGAGAACTTTTTAAACGAAAATCAACGCTGCTCAACTTATTTACAGCATCGTTGTGTTCAACAAATAATCGCTCAAGCAATTTGAGCATATTTGTAACAGAAATTTTTTGAAAAATACCGTCTTGAGATAACACGGAAATTTGAGCATAAGCATAATCAAATTTTTCGGGAGGCATATTATGTTTTATTGACGGAAACAGCATATAAAATTCACTGAACGGAGTACCGTTTTTTATATCACGATTACAACAACAGCAAGTTTCAACAAGATTCATATCAGAATGCTTATTTTCCTGCCCCTCGTTTTGAGGAGAAATATGGTCAATTGTGGAAAGCAAAGGAGTTAAGTTTGTTTTTAGCAGTTTAAATATCTCATCTTCGGGTAAATTATATAATTCATTTAATATGCTCTGACCTGTCAAATAGGCTTTTTTTGAGGATAAATCCAAAAATTTATGGAAAAAATCTATTTTATCTTTATTTGCAATTTGTTTAGCGACGGTAAGTTCTGAAGAATTTTTAGCTTCTTCAAGTTTTTCAAGCACACTCTTAATTTTGCCTCTAAGTTTTTCCGATTTTGAGTTTAATAGTTCTCTTGCAATGCTGTCAATTTGACTTTCCGAATATACTTTACAGCCGCAATAAGCACAATGCCCCGTAGAATTTATAATGGAATTATTATATTGTTTAGAAGAAGAAAAACTAACAACATCAGAATTTAAAGAATGTAAAGGATTAAAAACACCCCTTGCCGAATTGTTTTCAACTCTCCTTGGCTGATTAGAATATATATAATTTCCAATATTTAAAATTTTCATAAAAAACTCTTAACTCACATGCAAAAAAGCCCGTAAATATTTTTTTTGTCAGCATATTACAATTAATTTACAAAAAAAAGACCGATGAAATCATCGGTCTTTATTAATATTGATATATAGCTTACGCTGTAATTTTATCAACAACACCTGCACCAACTGTACGTCCGCCTTCTCTGATAGCGAATCTCATACCTTGTTCGATAGCAACAGGAGCGATTAATTCAACATCCATAACAACGTTATCACCGGGCATAACCATTTCGCCGTCGAATTTGATAGAACCTGTAACGTCAGTTGTTCTGATATAGAATTGAGGTCTGTAACCGGGGAAGAAAGGAGTATGACG
>CANPYB010000062.1 GCA_947587605.1 Candidatus Gastranaerophilales bacterium | reverse complement strand
AAAGAAGAATTAGTACAAGAAGTATCAAAAAAAGCAAATGTTACTCAAAAAGATGCAGCTGAAATTTTAAACAGCTTAATGTCAACTATTGAAAAAACAGTTGCTAAAGGAAAGAAAGTTACATTAGTTGGTTTTGGTACTTGGGAAGCTAGAAAAAGAGCTGCAAGAACAGGTCGTAACCCTCAAACCGGCGCTAAAATTAAAATCCCGGCTAAAACAGCTCCTGTATTTACTGCAGGTAAAAAATTCAAAGAAATTGTTGACGGTAAAGTTTTAGCTAAGAAATAGTTTATAATTTCATGATAAAAAAACGGGATAATTTTTTATCCCGTTTTTTTTGTTTATAATTTATTTATGGCAAAGTCAACTTTTCAAATTTTAGAATTAGATAAGGTTTTAGAGTATTTAAGTGCGTTTGCAATAAGTTCGCTTGGTGCTCAACGGTGCAGAAATGCGCAAATTTATGAAGATGTAAATACAATAAAAAAAGAACTTTTAATTACGTCACAGGCAAGAGATATAGTAAATAAAGCAATAAATATACCTCTTGATAATATTTATGATATAGAAAAAAGTTTGGAAGATGCGCAAAAACACATTCGGCTGGGTGAAGAAGAAATTGTTAATACTGCGCGAATGCTTCGCACTTCAAGATTAATGAAAAATTTTACGGAGACATATGCAAAAGACTATTCGGAACTTTGCGAGTTAAGCGTTAACCTTTATACTGATAAAGAGCTTGAGGATAGAATATTTAATACCTTCACCCCGTCTTTAACCGTGAAAGAAGATGCAACGGCGGAGCTTAAAAGATTGTATCAAACTTTGCGCGATACGAATGCCAATGTTAAAACCTGCGTTTCCTCATTGCTTCAAAATAGTGATTTTACATCTAATCTGCAAGACAGTGTTTATACTCAGCGTGACGGCAGAACTGTTTTTCAAGTAAAAGCGGAATGCAAAAATAAAGTATCAGGCATTGTTCATGACGTATCTGCCAGCAATCAAACCTTTTTTATTGAGCCCGAAATATTAGTAGGATTAAATAATAAAATCCGCGAAACAGAGGCTCAAATTCATATAGAAATTGAAAAAATCTTAAAGACTCTTTCAAATCAAATAGGTGAGCATTCTCAAGAGATAAAACAATCTAATTTAATTTTAACCGAGTTTGATTTTATATTCGCAAAAGCTAAATATTCCGCGTCGTTTGACGGGGTTTCGGCTCAAATAACTGATGAGAAGATTTTAAACTTAAAAATGATGAAAAATCCCGTTTTAATTAAGTCGAAAACCGATATTGTGGAAAATGATTTTTATATGACCTCTGACAAAAACTGTATGATAATAACAGGTTCAAACACGGGCGGAAAAACGGTTGTGTTAAAAACCGCAGGCTTGTTAACTTTGATGACAAAAGCAGGGTTGCATATTCCCTGCTACGAAGCGCAAATTTACCCGTTTAAAAAAATATATGCGGATATCGGCGATGAACAGAGCATTTTGCAAAATCTTTCAACCTTTTCGGCTCACATGACAAATATTGTTGATATAATAAATCATTCGGACAATGAAAGTTTAATTTTGCTTGATGAACTTTGCGCGGGAACAGACCCAAAGGAGGGCGCATCTTTAGCGCAGGCTGTTTTGGAGTATCTGCAAAAGAAAAATGCTTTTACAATAGCAACAACGCACTACGGAGAGTTAAAATCGCTTGCATATTTAAAATCGGGGTTTATTAACGCGTCTGTCGAGTTTAATATAAACACGCTCCAACCCACATATAAACTTTTAATAGGAATACCGGGGGCAAGTAATGCAATTTCCGTTGCGAAAAATCTCGGTTTGAAAGATGACATAGTTACAAATGCAAGAGAGAATTATTTTACCGAAAAAGATAATACGGCAAAGGTTTTAGAGGAACTGCAAAAAACACAGCAGGAATTATCGGACTCCAAACGGGTAATTGAAGAAAAAGAAGAAAATGTAAAACGCTTGGAGCAAAGCCTTAACGATAAATTAAACGAAATTAAAAAAGAAAAGAAAAAGAATATTAATATTTATAAGAAAAAATATGAAACCTCGCTTGATGAAGCTCGCGGTGAGATAAAGGATATCTTAAAGCAAATGCGTGAAGAAAAATCCGAAAAGATTGCGCGCAGAAGTTTTCACCGCTTAGCCGGAATAGAAACGGCAATGCGCTCTAATTTTCGCGCGGATGAGGACGAAATCGCGGAAAAATATACTCCTATTGATTGGGAAAATATAAAAATCGGCGATAGCGTAATGATTACGGACTTAAATCAAGAAGTGATATTGCTTTCCATGCCCGATAAGAATAAAAATGTTCAAATTCAAATGGGGCAATTAAAAACGAAAGTGAAACAAAATAAACTGGCAGTGCTGAATAAAAACCTGATAAAGCGCGAAGCAAAAGCAAAAGGAGTTTATAAAAAGGATTTTTCATTGGAGCGCAGGTCAATTTCGCAGACTCTGGATTTACGCGGGTACAGGTGTGAGGAGGCGCTTGATGAAATTGAAGCGTATCTTGATAAGGCAAGTTTGGTAAATTTATCGCCTGTTTATATAATCCACGGGCATGGTACGGGCGCATTAAAGCAGGTAATAAGGGAATATTTAATGCATTCGCCTTATGTAGCAAAATTCCGACCGGGAGAAAATGCCGAGGGCGGTGACGGTGTAAGCGTTGTAGATATCAAATAAAATTTATTGTTCTAAATTAACAAAAATTTACATTATCGTAAAGGTATACAGTTATTGTATTACATTATAATGTAATACAATATTTTGTTTTATTTAACTTGCAAGGTTTAAAAGTAATCAATATAATGTAATTACAATATCGTGTAAGTTAAAGAAAGGAATAAAAAATGACTACATGGAATGAAGCGGAACATCCGGCGGATTTTGCGCAGGCTGATTGAACGAAGTGAAAGAAAGCCGAAGTAGCGCCGAAATAGTGAGCGAAAGTTTTATGATAATAAAACGAAGCGAACGGCTTGAAGGCGTGAAGCAATAATCCAAGACCGCGATGATGAGGGGAAATTTACTTATAAAAACGGAGGAGAAACACAAGGAGAAAGTTATGAAGATAAAATACAGCGCAGAGCCGATATATTATTTCCGACAATGAAAGATAATAAGGATATAGGACATGTAACAGGCGGTGCTGCAAGTATAGTTGATGATGAAATATCAGGGGTTAAAAAAGGTGAACCGATGACGGTTGAAAAGGCTATTGAAGGTGTTAATCCTAATTATGATATTTTCGGTAATCCTACATATAAAACAAACTGTCAGGCAGGTGTAGCAATTTTTGAAGCAAGATTAAGAGGATATGATATAGAAGTAAATGTTCCTTATGGTGGAGATTTAAAAGATAAACTTGCCCAAAGACCAAATATAGCATTTATTGACCCGGTTACGGGGAAAATACCCGAGTTCACAAAAATAAAAGCAAAAAATGAATTTGATTGTATTAATTATCTTGACCAAACAGTACAAAAAGGTGAAAGATATCTTTTTGCTTTTGATTGGATACATCAACGAGCAGGTCATATTGTAACAGTCACAAAAGACTCAAATAATAATTTGATATTTTATGATCCGCAAAATAAACATATATATGAGAATGCAGAAATTTTAGGAAAAATTAAATATCAATTTAAATGGAGTGAAGAACAGGAGCCGCCTAAAATACTTAGAGTTGATGACAAAGAATTTAATAAGGAAGTATTCAATCAAATATCTAAACCAACTAAGAAAAAGTAATTAATTCTCATAGTAAAAAACTTTTCTAAATTTAAATTTTTCATACCATCTGGCAAAGCGCAGTTTTTTTTGATTATCATAAACATACTGTACTCTGCCATTTTTATTGCAGGAATATACTCCGCCCTTATCTTTGAAAATTTTATAACTCCAACAATAGCGCTTCATTATTTCAAAACAGTTATTTTCATGAGCAAATTTTGTAACATAACTCGGGATATCAGGACCGTCTATGCGGTCTAAAACATAATATTTATATGCTTCATCTGCGCTCATTACAGGGATTTCAGCAAATGCAGAATTTGCGCTAAATAATGTGCAATTCATTAAAACAACTAATGATAAAATAATAAAAAAATTTCTCATATTACTATTGTATATTATAAATTATTGTTTCTCAATAGTTTTAGAAGATAACAATATTGAATTTTCCATTAATAATAAATATGTCGGGACACCAAAATATTCCGCAATTTTATCCAAGCGTCCAATTGTAATATTAATTTTTTTTCTTTCAAGTTTAGAAATATAAGAATTTTCAAAACCAAGAATAAGAGAAAGCTGTTCACGTGTTATATTATTTTTTTCTCTTAAAATTCTTATATTTTCTGATAAAGTTTCTTTTAATTTACTTATCATAAGTTCATCTTTATATTTTTCGCAATTTTTCGCAGAATTATCAATCTAAAAAATTATACATCACCGTACAGAAAATTATCGGGTAAATCTTTTTCATATTCTTTCATAAATTTTGAAATGGGTATGTTTAAAGCAAAAGATAATTTAAGGAGTGTAGTAAATTGAGGGTCTTTAACTCCTCGTTCAATATCACTTATTACGGAAGACGGAATATCATACTCTGCGCCCAACATATATTGACTTTTATCTCCGCGCAATCTTTTTGTGGTTTTTGCTAAAGTATCCAATATGATTTGTTTTTTACCTGCTTGCATAACTTTATTTTTTACATTATTATAAAGTTGCACTATCGCGTACGCGATAATTGTTCTTTGAAATATAAAACTAATCAAAGGTATTATTACAAAACTTATACTCTTTAAATAATTCAATTAGTGAAATATCAAGAGTATATGCTAATTTTAACAGGGTAGAAAATTTAAAATCTACTTGTCCGTTTTCAATTCGGCTCAATGTTGCAGAGGTAACTCCGCCGCGAGAAAATGCAATATTATTTAAGGATTTGGATTTCCTTTTTCTGATTTTGCGGATAACCTTGCCAAAAGATTTTAAATTATTATCATTTAACTGTTTCATATATGTAATGGTATCTTTATTTTTTTAAAATATCATTACACGTATGTAATAGAAATAGGCTAAAACACATACCAATTTAAGGTAGAAAAGAGAAATAAATTTGACTTGGATAAAATTTATAATTTTAATGTTAATTATTTTTATACAAACAAATAACGCCTATGCGAAGCATTTGCATAAAGAGGCGGAGTATCAAAATGTTTGGTGCGCTTTGCATAACGGTGTGACGGAATACGAAAATAAAGACTTTACACGTGTTGATTGCTTAACAGCTACGCATGCAGTTGAGTTTGATTTCGCTAAGAAATGGGCAGAGTCAATAGGGCAGGCACTTTATTACAGCTTAATGACAGGAAAAAGAGGTATGGTGGTTTTGATACTTGAAAACCCAAGGCGCGAAAAAGTTTATTACAAAAGAGTCAAAAGATTATCAAAAATCCATAACTTTGATGTTGAATGCGTAACTCCTAAAATTTTTAATAAACAATATAGTGCAATAAACTGCGGTGTGAGAGAATAATTTATAATATTTTTGTGGCAAGTTTTATTGCATACTTATTTTCTGCAACTTATGATATAAATTTATTTTCAAAAGATGAAAAAAAACATTAATTTTCAAAAAATTTATTTACAGGAACATTTAAAGCATTTGCAATTATAAATAATCTTTTTAAACTGGGGGATTTCTTTCCGCGTTCGATTTCTGAAATATAATCTGCTGAAATATTACATTAAAGACTTAATTTTTCTTGTGTATACCCTTTATATGTTCTATATTTCTTTATATTATTTCTTAAAACTTCAAAATAATTGATTTTCATTTCATTATTTTAGAGTTTTAAATCATTAAAAGTAACAGACAAATAGCACGGATTACCGTTTATACTTGAAAATCTTTGATTATATCATCAGCAGGAGTGCGTTTATTTTCAATGTATTCAAAAGCACTGTCAAGATATTTTTCTTCATTTATTCCGTTTTCTTGCAGGCTTGCACGCGATATATTAAAAAATTCTTTTATTAATTCAATGATTTCAACATTTTTCAGTTTTGCATTTATCCCGTATTTAGGCGCGTTACTGCGCAATTGAACAAAATCTTCGTAAGAATAGTTTTGTAAAATATCCTCTATTGCCTCCATTGCGTCTGGGTTATAAATTATTCCTTTCCAGAATGCAGGAACGCTATATGTCATTGAGGCATTTTGTGCATCATGATTTCGGATTTCAATATAACTTTTTAGTCTGACATCGGGGAAATATAAGCTGATATGAGTTAACCAATCACTTAATTGTGCCGTTAAACCGTTGTTTCCATTTGTCATAAATTCTCTGAAGGTGATATTTGCTTCATAATAATTGCCATTGCGCTCAATGAATATCATCGGTACATCCAACAAAGTTTCAACGTAATCGTTAAAGGTAAAATCGAGTTCTTTTTCAAATAGCTTTTTGCTTATAAACCCGCACCTGTCCTCATCAACATTCAGCCATGAATTTGCTCTAAAGGATTTATATTCCGTTAATTTTCCGCCTCTTACGGGGGAGTTTGAGTATAAGGCGCTTATTATAGGACTCATTTTTATGGATAGTGCCAGCTTTCTTATTGCATCTTGTTCATCTTTATAATCAAAATTTGCTTGTATACCTGCTGTTTCCCTCATCATAACAAAAGGAGTCAAACCTTTTTGAGGCAAATATTTTGTCATATATTCGTATCTTTTTTTAGGAATTATATTAATATTATCGTATGTTGATACTGGATGAATTCCTCTATTTATAACCATTGCGCCGATTTGTTCCGAGTATTTATCAAGCTGAGTATAAAAATTATCAAGCTGTTTTGTTATTTCATCCAAAGTTTTGTATGGTTTTAGACTTAATTCTATTTGACTTCCAGGCTCAAGCGTTATCATTCCGATATTACTTTTTAGTGCTGTCAAATTTCCGTCATCATATATTTTTTGCCATTCTTTCTCATCAAACAAATTAAGGATTTTTACTACATCCTCATATTTTACAGCCTGTTGATTTTCTTTATATACAAGCAATTTTTCAGACTCTACCCCGACTTTTGTTTCATTTTTACAGCCTGAATAAAAAACCTGTGCGAGTTCCGATTTAGTTAATAAAGATGTTTTATTTGTTAAAAGCATACAGCCTTTCTTGCGAAAAATGCTTTGAAATTAGTTTTTCAAGATGTGTCATTATTTTATCTTCAAAATGTATTCCATAGTGCTGATTTATTTCTCTAATAAAATAACATGGACTTGTTACGTTTATTTCTATTACTTTTTCATTTATAACATCAAGTCCTATTAAATATAATCCTCTTTCAGATAATTGACTTGCTATTTTTTCCGCCATTAATTTTTCGTTTTGGGTTAAATGAGTATCTTGGAAAAACTTATCGCTGTGTGTAGAGAATTTAAAATTATGCTCTCCTGGCAATTTTTGAATGCACTCCTCCATTACATTTTCGCCGATAATTAACACTCTTTTATCGCCTAACTTTGCTTCAGGCAAGTATTTTTGAACCATAACGGGAGTTTTTCCCTCCTGCGTCATTGAATTTATTATTGTCAGCAAGTTTTTATCTTCACTGTTTAAATAATAAACTCCGCTTCCGAAACATCTGTTCAAGGGTTTTAATATTGACTCATGGTTTTTCTCTGCAAAATTAAAAATTAACTCAGGTGAAGCTGTTACAATATTTTCGGGCGCAAATTCGGGGAAGTAGTTTACATGCAGTTTTTCGTTAAAGTTTTTTATTTGTGCAGGATCATTGATTAACAATGTTTTTTCGCGGTCAACATAATCAAAAATATAGCAAGCGTTTATATACTCTATATCAACGGGCGGATCAGGACGGAAAAATACTACATCAAAATCATTTACTAAGTATTCTTTTTGAGTTTTCTCATAAAAAATATTTTCATCTTTTAAATATGATTTTCTTGCTTTTACAAATGCGTTTGCATTTTGTATGAATAAATCGCCCTTTACTGCAATATTAACCGTGTAATCACGCTTTAAAAACTCTTTAATAAACCAAAAATTTGTAACTAAATCATTAAATTCAAAATATTTAAGTTCTAATTCATCAATAATAAACAAAATACTTTTCGGCATAAAATGTCCTTTTTTCTTTAATTTAGCACTTCAATTATTTTTTTCAAATACTCGTCTGATTATGCCGTTTTCCGCCTTTAAAAGTTCCTGCGCTTTATTAAAATCAATATTATATTTTAATTGTAATATGCTTTCTTTTATTTTGTAATTATTTTGTTCAAGCAGATTTTTTGCGGTTTCATAATCAGCTTCGGCAATTTGCGCCGTTATTCTTACTGCTCTGTCTTTTAGTTTGGTGTTAGTCGGTTTTACGTCTATCATAAAATTTTTGTATGTTTTGCCGATTTTTACCATAGCGCCCGTTGTGAGCATATTTAACACCATTTTTTGAGCGGTTCCCGCTTTCATTCTTGTTGAGCCTGTTATGGCTTCCGCACCCGTTTCTATGCAGATATTTATATCTGCATAACTGCTCATTTTCGCCTTAGGATTGCAGGTTATTGCTATGGTTTTTGTGTTATTTTCTTTAGCGAGCCTTAATATTTCTATTACATAATTAGCGTTTCCGCTTGCAGATATTGCGCAGACGGTATCGTTTTTTGTAACCGCGCA
>CANPYB010000061.1 GCA_947587605.1 Candidatus Gastranaerophilales bacterium | reverse complement strand
ATAAAACCCGTAAAATCCGTTTTAAAAGGGCTTAAAACTGATACATTATCGGTAACTGCAAGTGTAGATTGCGGGGACAGGCAAAAATTTAAACAAATAAAACAGGTTGACGCTTATAATAAGGTCATGGATACTTTAAAAAAATACGTAAAAGCTCAAGGCAGTAATAAAAAAATGGTACGCTCCAAATACATAATTATTCCAAAAGTCAATGACACAAAAGAAGATGTTAATAAATGGCTTGATGAAACACAAAAGATAGGTATTCAGCAAGTAATACTTGATTTTGAAGCGGACTGGTTAGAAAGAAATAAAACTAATATTCCTGCGTATATTGATGACCTTTATGATTATATTGTCAATGAAGTAAAAAATAGAGGGCTTGATATACAATTTTACGGTGTTGCAAACCGATACAGAACAATTAAAGGTAAAGATTTAGAAATTGGTATTGGGCTTCACCGGGGAGAATAGAATGAAACGCATAATTTGCATAACAGTAATTAATATTATATTTATCTTTTTTATAATTTTTCTGATTGAATTTATATCATATAAAAAATTATTGCAAACGTATCCTTTAGAAAATAGTAAATTTTATTTTTTAAATTTTTATAATAAAGAAAATTTCGAAAGTGACTTATATTCACGTTTTACAAATTCACAACATTACGCACAATTTAAGCGTTACGGTCAAAATTATAATACCCCCGCGATAATTGTATTAGGATGTTCAATGGCATACGGAGTGGAATTAAACGAAAATCAGACGTTTTCTTATAAAGTATCAAAAAAATTAAAAATACCTGTATATAATTTAGCATACCCGGCAGGAGGGCTCAACCAAATATACTATATTCTACAATATAATAAATTTAAGCAAGAAATAAACAAAGAACCTGAATATATTTTATATTTTTACAATCCGGATCATATGAGACGGATGTTTATGATGTGTACACCAACAAATAAAACATTCCCGAGTGTATTTTACAGACCATCACATCAAAATTTATTGCTCAAACAAAATCTAACATTAGAAAATTCATATTTATACAGCTTATTAACTCATAATCATATAAGTTTTTGCAAAGATAACTATTGTGCCGAATTAGAAAAATTATTTAGTACATATTTATCTTCTATTAATAAGGAAATTAAAACTTTATTTCCCAATTCTAAATTTGTAATAATAAAATTTTCATCCGCATTTGATTTTGAAAATAATGTATTAAAAAATTATAATGTAATAGATATTCCCCAATTAACCCAAATTGATGTTATGGATGAAAATACTCAAAACCAATGGTGTATTGATGATAGTTTTCATCCTAATGAAAACTATTGGAATAAAGTCATTCCTGTAATAATAAATCAATTGAAAAAAATATAAAATATCGGCACATCTATTTATAAATGTGCCGATAGAATATTTTTAGACTATTTTTATAATTTCTTTAATTCTTTAGCAATAGCAGGTGTTAAAAGATTCCAAACCTTTTCATTCGGATGCTTATACTTTTTAGTTTGGTATTCATCAGATAATAATTCATCTTGAGCTAATTTAGATAATGATGTAACATATAAAACGGTTATTCCTTCTCTTTCCAAATCATTATTTAATTTGTTCATATCTTTATATAAATCACAATACATCAATACAACTAATTTAATGTTAGGATTGAGTTTTTTCAATTCTTCATTTAATTTTTCTAAATGTATAATAGTCAATTCTTCTAAATCAGAATAAATTTTTTCATAAAAGTTCTTATAGAAAACTTTAGTAATTAATCGGCTAAATATATTTCCCGAAACTGAAGGGAATTTAGAATTAATAAAAACTAAATTATCGTCTTTGTCTTGTAATACAGGATAAAGTTCTTTTGAATATACAAATTGCGGATCAAATAAATTACTCGGATATGTTTTTAATCTTATAAAATCTATCTTATTTGCTATAATATATATTACCGTAGAACTGTTTTTAATAATATCATCAATTTTTCCGCTTTGAACCTGCAAAATAGCATGTTGAATAAAACCTGCACCAATACCTCTATTATAAACCGGAACTTTTAAATAATCAGATAATTTTTTTTCAAATGTTTGATTATCATTTAAATCAACACCTTCAGCATATCCGCAACCAAAAATAATTATTGATTTTTTATTTTTATAATTTAATCCCGACGGTTCTCTATAATCATAATTCATTAAGTTTTCAACAGAAAAATTTGTTCTTTTTAATGCAGAAACAGAGGAGAACTTTAAATTATTTTTAAATACCCCGTATAAGAATATTCCATAATTAATTATTAACAAACTTGCAATAACAATTACAGTTATTTTCAAAATTTTCAAAATTTTTTCTTTCATTGTTATAACCCTTTCTTATATTTATTTAAAAGTTTATTAAAAATTGAAATTTTTTCCAGTCCCGTAAAATACTCCCAGCCTTGAATAATAATATCTTTTGACTTCAGAAATTCTTTTGAATGAACAATTTTGACTAAATCATTATATAACGGATGTTCTTTATTTTGAATATTAATTTTTTTATAAAGTTCTTCTAAGTCCCTTGAGCAGTCAAGACCAAGAAATCTTATATTAGCGCCGATGTTGCGGGCAAATTTAATCATATCAGGCATTTCTCTGTAATTTATGCTTGTAACCGTATAATGGAGCTCAAATCTTTCTATCTGCCCCGATTTTTTCAAGTCTGACAGATAATGGAGATTTTCAATAACTTTTTTATAATTTCCGCCTTTAACTATTTTATTATAAGTTTCTTCTTTGAAAGCATGCAGAGATACCGTCATCATTGAAATTCTGTTTGTAAGATTTAATTGCTCGATATTTTCTTTTGTACATTGTATTCCATTCGTAATTATTTCAAACTTTATGTTAGGGAAATTAATCGCAATATCTTTAATTAAATCTCTTGAAATTTTACTTGCAAAGACTTCTCCTACCGCATTTGTCTTGACATATTTAGCGTTTTTCAGCCACGGAGTTAGTATTTCAAGCAGTTTATCCTCTTTATCCTTAGGAATAAGATTAGGATTAATCTTATAATTTTCCGCTCTGCAAAAAATACATTTAACATCGCAATACTCATCCAACCCAAGCAATATACGTTCAGGGGGTTCTGAAATAAGTTTAGGGGCACTGTCTTTTATCTCCTGCAGAATTTCTAAATTTTGACAACCGGGGCAAAGCGAAAAATCGTTATCATAAAGTTTTTGTCTGAATTCTTTTGCCCTTTCCCCGTTCCATATTTCATCATAATATCCTTTAATCCAGCCGCAGCTGCAGGGATACACATTTCCAAACGGCATAATCTCAGCCAAAATATAAGGGTTAGGGCAATATATGTGTTTATCTGTCATATTACCTGCCGTTATCAATATATCTTATTACTTCCGTGTAACCGCAGGTAGTAAGAATTTCTCTGTATGAAAGGTTGCATTTATGTTCGTGAGCATATTTTACAACCAGTTCAATATATTCTTTAACATTATCGGGACAGTACTTATTTTTTTCATACCAGTGATGTTCAAGCTCAAGTTGAAGATTGGTAATACCTAAATCTTCAACAATTTTCAGCCAGCTTTGAATTTCCTCTAAGGTATCATTGTATCCGGGAATAAAAATAAATTTTAAACCGATTAAACTGTTTCTGATAGGGTCTAAGCCTTTTTGGTATTTTTTTATATTGTTAATAACCTTTTTAAAGCAATCAACATTTTTAATTTTTTTATAAGTTTCTCTCGTACCTGCATCAAGTGATATTGTAGGTGCCGAGCGTCTTAATTCTATAGCTTTTCTAATCCACTTGGAATAATCAACGGCTGCAGTGTTTATCATAATAAAAATATTTGTTTTCTCAAGAAAGAACTTCATTAAATCGGGAAATTCCTTTAATACCGTAGGTTCTCCGCCCGTAATATTAACGTTTCCCTCATAGCTTAACATGTTATTTTTAAGCGCATCTTTTAAAACAGGGAGTATCTTCCACGGTTTCATTTTATTAAGCTCTTTTTTGCGCTCATGCGTATGACAATAAATGCAATCAAGCGGGCAATTCTCCCAGTGATTAATAAGAATATACTTTAATTGCATATCACCTGCCCAGTCTTTAACTTTTAAGCTCGGGCAGCCCTGACAGATTGGCGGAATATCATTTTTTGCGAATCTGTCACGATATTTCTGTTTTATTTGCCTGATTTTATCCCAATCAAAAAGTTCACCTTTATAATCTTCTATTATTTTTATCGCTTCAAATTTCATGCACATTGAATATGAGCATAAAACCGCCGCGTCATATATAAAACACATTCCGTTTTCAACAAATTCACATGATAAATAAGACATATTTATACTCCATACTTTTTATTTATTATATAATAAACGTATATTTATATAAATCCCAAATAATTATGGAGGTATAATCATTTATCTTATATGAAAATGATTAATAAAAAATACAGAAATTTTATATATATTATTATTCCGTTTATTATATTCTTATTAATATTAACATCGGTTTATGTAAATTGCGGTGATTATCCTTATGGTGTGTATTGCGGTAATCATTATTTTAAACATATATTGATATCAAAATTATTTTTTTCTAATTTTAGTGCGTTTCTTCAATATATAATTGAAGGATTGTTTTTTTCTGACGATAATGGATTAAATATTATTCCGCTAATTCCTTTTTATTTTTTAAAAAAATTCCCCCCCCCCTCGGTTTTGCCTTTTATTTTTGGAATTTGCTTTACATATATTTTACCGTTAATGATGGTTTTAATATACCTTATTTATTCAAAATTTATTAAATATTCCGGCAAAAATACTTTAATGAATGTTTATGTAATTACCGGTATTATATTTTTACCTTTTCTTTATTTTCTTTATTTAAAAGGATTTGTTGATATTCCGAGTCTTATTATTTTCTATTACACCATATTTCGGTATATTAATTATAAATTCGAAGATAAAATCGATATAAAAAATTCATTAATCTTAGGTGTTCTTTTATACTTTATTTTT
Source organism: Candidatus Gastranaerophilales bacterium (assembly GCA_947587605.1). GTDB lineage: Bacteria > Cyanobacteriota > Vampirovibrionia > Gastranaerophilales > Gastranaerophilaceae > Avigastranaerophilus. Next base: position 4,076 of record CANPYB010000061.1, on the reverse strand, counting down.
CTTTTGAGAAGATCTTTTATTGTTCAAGATATTTCTTTAGTTGTAAGTTTAATTATAATTAGTATTCTTAGATCAATCTTTCCATTCAAAAGTTGTAATATTTCTAATATAAAGCAAAAATTGAAAAATATATTCATAAATCTTAATTTAATTCCTGCTTTAGTATTTTTAATATTGATATTTATTGTACAACATGGGTATTTTCTTTCCTGCATACAGGCACAAAATAATGTTTATGACGCATATAAGTCTGATTTTATTATAAATCTTACTAATTTTGTTACTATTTTAGGATTGTGGAATTGCATATTATTAATAATTTCAATATTTACAATTTTAATAACAAATAAAACACACATAAAAGGTGATACATTGTTTATTTTAGTTTTTATAAATTCAGTGTTATTACAAGGCATTTATATTATAGGTAATTCTTATTTTGCGTGGTTTTATATTTCAGCAGAATTAATAATTATAATGGGCTTATATAAAATGTATACGGTTTTAAAATATAAATTAAAATCTCCTTTTATAGCTAATATAATAATTATTATCTGTTTATTATTTAATATGCTTAATTTTACAATATTTTTAACAAATAAAGGAAATATATTGAATAATAACAAAATAAGCAATTTATTTTCTAAGTGTCTTTTTAATGAGTATTCTTATCCGACTGAATTCTTAAGTAAGAAATCTTTTTATAATGTATATAATATTCTTTCAAAAAAATTAGATACTAATCCAAATCTTAGAATAGCCATATTTACATCAAATGAAACTGTACATCAAAGTATGTTTGAATTATATTCTGCATATTATGAGGATGGTTTAATGGACCATTTGGAGACTTCAAGCGAATATTTTAATTATGAAGGTTTTAGGTTTATAAACAACTTAAATGCAGATTATATTATAACAACGGCCCCTGTTCGATTATATTCAGATGCTATGAATTTTATACCGTTGAAAATTATTTCTGATAATTTTTCCAAAGATTCTGAAATAAGAAGATATTATAAACTTTTATATTCTGATGAAGCAAGAACAAATGAAGGCGGCTCTGATAGCAAATATACGGTATATTTATTTGAAAGAATATCTCCTGTCCCACCAACTGCCGTTGCAAATTTATTACTTCAAGCTATTCAACTGGCTCCTAACCATAAGGATGTTTATAAAAAACAAATTAAAGAATATGAAGTTTATTATAATGAATTATATTCACAGTAATTTAAAAATGTTTTTTAAATGTTTTAATAAGCTCATTGGTTTTAAACTTAACATTGTATCATTAATTGTACATTTACCCGAGCGGAATACAGGGTTTTTCATAACTTTAACAAAATCATTATACTTAGGATGATTTTCATTCAATATATTAAGTTCATTATAAACATCTTCATTAGTTTCAAGTTTTAAAAGCTCCAAAAAACCAACCGTTGCGACAAGTTTTTCCGCCATTTTAATATAATCGCTCATTTCTCGGTAGTTGTATGAAGTAACGACAAAGTTCAAAATAAATCTTTCGAGTTTACCATTTTGTTTTAGTGTAGACAGGAATTTTAAATTTTCCATAACCTTGTCAAAATCACCGTTTTTAACAAGTTTGTCATAAGTTGATTTTTTTACGGCATGGAGTGAAACAGTTATTGAAAGCAATTTATCAATTATGCCGAGTTCTTTTAAATTTTCTTCATCGCATAAAATTCCGTTAGAAATAAGCGAAAATTTAATATTAGGGAACATCTCCGATATTCGTTTTATAAGTTTTCTTGAATGAGGACTGAATAGAGCCTCTCCTACTCCTGACAATACAACATTTTGAGCATTTTCAAGCATATTTGAGATTATCTCATCCATGTGTTCATCAAAATAAGATAAATCCTGCTTTTGGTGACAGCTGCGGCAAAAGATGCATTTTACGTTGCATATTGTATCATAGCAAAATATAAAAGTTTTAGGCTTCTCAACCGTTTCGGAGGGAATTATTTTTTGCGCACAATCTTTAACGCATAAATTAAGTTTACAATATTTATAATCATTATTAATAAACTGTCTGCGAAATTCTCTTGCACGTTCTCCGTTCCATATGTCGTCAAAACTCTGCTCGTATATATTCCCGAATGAATATGAGCTGCTCCACGGAGGACAGCAGATATAAACATCACCTTGCATGCTTATTTGTGCGGTGTTAAAAGGAAATGTGCAAATTGCATAATTTTCGCTCATAAATACCTCTAAATAAAAATATATAATAAAATACTTGATTTTGGTATAATGTAAACAACGGGAGTAAAGAATGCAATATAAATGCTGTAACCATATATTAGGAAGTATTGATTTAGGCTTTAACGGCTTTAAATACTGTAATGAAGTATGGGAGGGTCCCGAGTATATCCACTACGGCGAGGAAAATGCGTTTGAAAAAAATGAAGAACGCAGATTAAAAATTATTGAAGAAATGAAACATGGAATAATTCCCGAGCGCTGCAAGTTATGCCCCGAATTAAAAGAGCAGGATTGGAAAGAGTTTGACGGTAAAATATTTAAAATAACCGTATTTAACTGGAAGCACTGCAATGCGGCTTGTTTTTACTGCTCCGTAGGTTCTGACTTTCATGACGGAGTAAAAAAGAGTGATGATTATGATTCTCTGCCAATTATCGAGAAATTAATAAATCAAGGCAGATTAAATCAAGATTCCTTTATAGCTTTTATGGGCGGAGAACCGACTATGCTTGAGGAGTTTCCCGCCATTGTTAAACTTCTTTTATCTAAAAACTGCAGAATGGAGGTATTAACTAACGGAATAAAATATGAAAGCGTTATAAGCGAAATGTTAAAAGCGGATAATCATAATACCATTTGTATCTCGCTTGATTGCGGCTGCCGTGAAACTTATAAACGCATTAAAAGAGTTGATAAATTTGATGAAGTAATTGAAACAATAAAAAAATACATTTTGGAAAGCGCCGATAAATCAAACAGAGTAAAGTTAAAATATATTATTTTCCCGAACGTAAATGATAACAAAAAAGAGATAGATAAATTTTTTGAAGTCTGCAAAACTGCGGGGGTTAAAACTGTTGCAAGAGCAGTTAACCACCATGAAAGCAAAATGGATACAACAAAAAATCAAGTAATAGAATCATCCGTTATTAAAGCGTATTCCTATTTTGAACAACAGGCAAAAAAACTCGGGTTTGAGCTTCAATTAGAACCCTGGGCTGATGCTATTATAGAAAATAAAGTTTATAACTGCCGTAAAGTATCACCTCTAACAAGATTTCGCTCGGAACTGCATTTCTTATTTGCCAAAAAAGTCAAATAATATATACCTTCATTCATTCAAAATATTAGAAAATTTTAATTGTTTTAATTCTTTTCTACCAAACTTACCACCAATTTTATAAAAATCATCCATCGCTTCATCGTATGGTTTAAACGTCATTCCATAATCTGTATTAACATTATAATATTTTTGAATATATACCAAATAGACATAATCCCGCGGGTAATAAATTTTACCTATATAAGCATCACTTTCCAAATCATAAGGCATTGCATTATTTATAGTCGGCAAAATAACCCATATTTCATCTCTCGGTAATATTGCAGTTTTTCCCTGTTTAAAATATTCAACAGCAATTTTATCCGCCATATACAATACTTTTTTTGTTGCTTTCTCCGACAAGGAAATATTTTTAAAATTAAATATTATGTATAATAAACTACTAATTAATAAAATTATAATTACAATACTTTTTTTTAATTTATTATTTTCAATCGGTAATATATATCCTAAAAGATATAATGTATTAATATATATAAATAATTTAAATCCAAAAAGAAATGCAGGATACATAATCCAATAAGGAGCGTAATTTTTAAAATTTATATCTGCTAAATATCCATAAGTTTCCCCTGCAAAATATAAAACTAAAAAGAATAGCATAAAACTTATAATTGAATATAAACTATAGTTTATAACTTTTTTATTTTCACTATCAACATCTAATCCAGTGTCGCACTTTGCCGCCGACTCATCGTCGCCGTACAAGTGCTCACCTTTT
>CANPYB010000060.1 GCA_947587605.1 Candidatus Gastranaerophilales bacterium | reverse complement strand
TCATCCAATTTCCCTTTATCTATTACGGGAGCTGATGTTGTCATTATCTCTCTCTCCTGTTCACTAATATACTCGTTATAAATTATACCATTCACATATTTTTTCTTTAAGTTTTATCCGTTACAAATTGTAAATTTTTATTTTTTGTTATTCAGCAATTTTTCCGCTTCTTTTTTCATGTTTAAAATTTTGTATGTGTCAGAGCAGTCTTTTTTTATTTCATAAGAGTTTGGTGCTGTCTCAAGTGCCTTTTTTATGTATTTTACTGCTTCAGATTTATAGTATATCCGTCCTTTTGAATATGCTTGTGCGTATGCAAGTGCTATATTTGTGTATATTTTTGCATTATTGGGATTTACGCTTATTGCCCGTTCAAAATATTCGGGCGCTTTTTTCTCATCTGTTTTTAGGCATTGACTTCCTTTTAGTATATTTTGCATTGAATCATAAGGATATTCTTCATCAGATGACGACATTTCCGAATTAATCTGCATTTCATTCGGGTATTTTTCGTATTCTTTTTCTGATTTTATAAAATATTCTTTTGATTTGTTTTCGTCTTTTAAACTCTGTGCATATTTTTTATAGATTTCTCCCGAAAGCAAATAACTTTTATATTCACCTGCGCTTTCTATTTCCATTATTGCTTTTTCGTATTCACCTTTGTTTTTATATATAACTGCTCTTAATTTGTTATATTTTCCTCCTTTTTTATCGGCGAGCTTTAATGCTTTTTCGAAGTATTCTTTTGATATTTCTTCATTGTCTGTTTGCTTGTATAGTAATCCCATTGCGGAATACAATTTTGCAAGTTCATATTCATCAGTATCTTTGTTATTTTCTTTTAATTTTTTTGCAAGATTGTAATAATCGAGTGTTACGTCGGTATTCTTGTAATAGTCTGAATTTATATATCCCATCATTGCATATATATTCGATGACAATTCTTTATCGGGGTGTTTTTCTTTTTCTATTATATTTAGCGCTTCATTGCAGTACTTTCTTGCGTTTTTATAGTCGTTTAATTCAAATACGACCGCACACATATTGTAGTAATTTTGTGCAGTTTTCCCCTCGTTTAAATTTTTATTGTATTCAATATATGCCTTTTTATAGTCAGACTTTAATATATCTTCGTTTGTTCCCTGCGCATTTACTCTTAAAGAACACAGTAAACATAAAATTATTAATATTATTTTTTTCATTTTTTTTCCTCTCTTTTTAATTTAATCATAAAAATATTCACATTTACTATATGATTATTCTTGTTATTGATATACAATTGTTTTAACAAGGAGCAGGATTTATGAAAAAAATAATTTTGAGCTTAGTTTGTGTATTATTTATTTATAACTCGGCTGTTGCAGAGCCTACGGTATATGATGATAATTATGTTGAAAATCCCAATTATGTTTTAGGTAATCAATATTTGGCGAATTCTCAATTTTCATCAGCTATTACGGAATTTAAAAAAGCAATAAGAACAAATCCTGCGGATAAGTCGGCGCTTATCGGATTATCAAACGCTTATAATATGCGCGCTCAATATTATAATAATACTATAAAGGCTACCGATAATGCTATTTCGGATTTAAAATCAGCTATATTCTATATTAAATATTTTTATACGGAAAATGATGCTTCGCTTAATCAGTCGGTAGCAGCAATGGAGAAAAACTTAGCACTTCTTGAAAGTGCTTCAAAACAGCCTGTTACATCTTCAGTCAGATTAAATAATGCAAAAACATTAAGAACAAAGGGTGAATTTGCAGCTGCGGGATATGATTATTACAAACTTTTGAATGATACAACATATAAAGCTCAAGCAGCTTATGCGTTAGGCGACATTTATAAAATTTTAAATCAGCCTAAAAAGGCTTTAAGTATGTATAATACGGCACTTGCTTTTAACCCGAATGACAGCGAGCTTCATCTTAAATTAGCAAGAACTTATGAACAGCTTAACGATTATACCGCTTCTTTAAAAGAATACACGGTTGCGCTTGAAAGCTCGTCGGAAAGTGAGGATATTTTAGGCTCTCTTGAAAAAATCTGGCAGAAAAAAGTTGATGAAAATCCTAATGACGCTGAAAATCATGCTAATCTGGGTGTTATTTTGCAAAAAGAAAAGCGTTATATGGAGGCTCTGCAGGAATACAGATGTGCCGAAGCTCTTAATCCCAATAATATTAATACTAAAATTAATATAGGTACTTTATGCCAAGAACAGAAAAAATATGATACTGCCATTTCTGTTTATGACAGTATTCTTAAACTTCAGCCTCATAATGCTTCAGTTATGGTTTATAAAGCAGAGTGTCTTGCAGAATTAAATAAAAATTCCGACGCTATTGATTTATATAAGACGGCACTTTCTCTTGAGCCGAATAATGCTTCAATAAAAGCTAAGATGTTTGAATTGCTGAAAAAGACTATGAGCGCGGAACAGGTTATTGCGTATATTAAAGCCAATATGCCTGATTTCACAATGGATGCGGATTCTTATTATCAATTTGCTTATGACCTGCATAAAGCTAATAAAATTGACGATGCAATTACTTATTACAATGAAACAATAAAACTTGATAATAAAAAAATTGACGCATATATCAATTTGTCACAGGCATACAGACAAAAGGAAAATTATTCCGAGGCTTTAAATGTTATTAAAAAAGCGCAGGCTATTGCACCTGAAAACAAACTTGTTAATGAACAATATGACATTGTAAGTAAGGATTACACTGCAAATAATTTTACTTTGGCATCTAATGCTTTTGAAAGCGGAGAATATGAAAAAGCTATTGCGGAGTATAAAAAAATTACCCCTCCCACTGCTGATTCTTATACGGGAATTGCGGCAGCATATCAAGCGTTAAACAATAATACAGAGGCTGTTAATTATTATAAAAAAGCGTTGGAGTTAAGCCCTAAAAGCTCTGATTTGCCTTATTATATTGCTTCAATATACTTAAATATAAATGATTTAACTTCTGCTAAACAGTATGCAAAAATGGCGGTTTCAAAAAATCAATCAAATAAACAGGCAAAAGATATTCTTACATATATTGAAGAAAAAGAAGCTGATGATATTATAACTAAAGCAATTTCTTTATATGAGGGTAAAAAATACTCTGAAGCCATTGAGCTTTTAACTAAAATAATTAATACAAATACAAATAATGCAAGTGCATATTATTACAGAGCTATGTGCTACGACGAACTTAAAAAATATGAAAATGCAATTAGTGACTATAAATCAACACTTAAATATTCTTCCGATATGAATATTGCTTATTATTCGCTCGGAGTTGATTATGACGCACTTAAAAATTATAAGGCTGCAAAAGAAAATTACAAAAAATATATTGAATTAAACAGCGAAGATAATGACTATAAAAAGTATGCACAAAGCAGAATTGATGAGATTGAATAATGCAAAAAACACTGCCTCACTGCATTAATATAGGTAATGTGAAAATAAACAGTTTGGTTTCGTTGTCTCCGCTTGCCGGAATTACTGATTTTGTTTTAAGAAAACTGATAAGAGAGTATTCTCAAGACTGTTTGCTTATGACGGAAATGATAAGCTCCGAGGCGCTTGTTCAAAAAAGCGAAGCGAATATTACATTTACAAATCATAAAGAATCACCCGTATCATTTCAAATTGAAGGGCATAAGCCCGAGCTTATGGCGCGCAGTGCTAAAATACTTGAAAATAAAGCCGATATAATAGATATTAATATGGGGTGTCCGATAAATAAAATCGTAAAAGGTCAAGACGGATGTTCTTTAATGAAAAACCCCGAACTTGCAAGAGATATTGTTATTGCGGTTAAAGAGGCGGTTGATGTTCCCGTTACTTGTAAGTTCCGTTTAGGCTGGTCGCAGGACAGTAAAAATTTTATTGAGTTTGCTCAAATTATGCAGGAAGCAGGTGCGTCTGCTGTTACCGTTCATGCCAGAACCCGCTCGCAGTTATATTCGGGCAGTGCAGATTGGAGTGAACTGGCTTTTCTGCGCGGAGAAATTGATATACCTTATTTTGCTAACGGAGATATTGTTTCACCCGAAACGGCATTAAAATGTCTTGAAATATCAAAAGCAGACGGAATTGCAATAGGCAGAGCCGCTATGGGCGATTTATCGCTTTTATATCGCACGGATAAATATTTAAAAGAGGGAATACTAATACCGGAGCCGGATTTAAACGAAAAAATATCTATGCTTAAAAGACATCTTGATGAGGAGATTGCTTTTAGAGGATGTGAAAACGGAATTAAATTTTTCCGTAAATTTTATCCTTGTTATATCAAAAATATTAGAGGCGGTGCTGATTACCGTCATCGATTGGTCACGGAATTAAACTATGATAATATTTTAAATATTTTGAAAGAAATATTGCATAATGAACAAGAATAAAAAATTTTACGTATATATAATTTTAACCGTTAATAATAAACTATACTGCGGTTATACGGATGATGTTGAGCGCCGTTATAAACTCCATAAAGAGGGTAAAGGCGCAAAATTTACCAAAGCAAATAAACCCTTTAAATTAGTTTATGTTAAAGAATTTGACTCTAAAAATGATGCAATGAAAGAAGAATGCAGAATTAAAAAATTAACAAGAAAACAAAAGGAAGAATTGATAACTCTTCCTTTTGATAAAATACATATTTGTTGAAATTATGATGTGTATGATGGGGGGGGGAATAACAACCAATCTCCGTATATACCTTCCAGCCGATTTATGTATTCTTTCGGACAAGGGTATAATTTACCTTCAAATTCTATTTCTGACAAAGGAAATATTTTATCCCAATCAAAACATTGTTCTTTATGTATATGAGGATAATCAATACCGTAAAATAAAACCGGTTCTGATATTTTATTATCATCGCTGATTAAATTATATTCTTTTTCAATTCTTATTATATCAAGTCTTGCTTGTTTAACACGTTCTTTTGAACAATGAATATCCGGATATTCATTATCCAATTGTTTTCTTGCAGTTTTCATTGTTTTTAATATATCTTCTTTCAAATCATTAGTTAATTTTTCCGCCGGATAACGGTCTACGGGGAATATATCTAAACCGTAACTGTCATTGTCTTTACTGCAAATTTTTGTTTGAAATACATTTGCAATTTCAGCACGTTCTCTTATATACAAATCCGGATTATTTTCGTATTCTTTCTTTAGAATAGGAATTATTTTGTTATAATCTTCTCTTAACATGCATGTATCTATGTCATCATCCCACGGTATAAATCCTTTATGTCTGACAGCCCCAAGTAATGTACCAAAATCCAGCCAATATTGAATATGATTTTCTCTGCATATTTCATCAAATCTGTTTAAAATTTCCACACCTTTAAGTTGAATTTCTCTTAATTTGCCTTTTGCTTTTGGAATTTCATTTATATTTACAAGAAAATTTAACAAATGATTTTGTTCTTGAATTTGGCTGTATAATTTTGCAATATCGCTTTTAAATGTAAATTTTATTCCTAAAAATCTTAAAATGCAGCGCTTCTTTTTTAAATCGTAAGTTTTTGTATATAATTTCATTTCATACCCCTTTTTTATAATAACATAAATAAAATTAGTTCCACATGCTAAATTCACACCCGCAGTAGTTTTGGCGGTAAAAATTTTCTTTTTTCGCTATTTGCATTGTCTTTAAAAATCCGTCATTCTTTTTAAAATCATAATCTAAAAAAGTTAATTCGTATTTATCCGCAAGCTCCTTAGCAACTTCAAATATTACCTTCGATTGTTTATGAGGGCTTACTGTCAGAGTTGTGGTGAAATACTTATATTCCAATTGAAAAGCCTTGAGAACGGTATATAAAAGTCTGTATTCAAAACATCTTTTACATCTTTTTCCGCGTTCGGGTTCATTTTCCAATCCTGCTATTGCATTATACCAATCTTCCGCATTTTGTTTTTCGACTGTTAATTCAACTTTCTTTTTTTCTGCGTATTTCCTTAATTCTTCGAGCCGCCTTGTAAATTCTTCCGGTGGAAATATATTTGGATTAAAAAAGTACAATACAGGTTCATATCCGTCTTGGCGTAATAATTCTATCGGATATGCACTGCATACTGCGCAGCAGGCATGCAAAAGTACTTTTTTATTCATTGTTGGCTTTTTCCCTGCCGCCTTGTTCTATTACTATTTGTTTAAAATCCGGATATGAGTCTACTCCGACAATCTGTTTTATTCCTATAAACATTGTGGGAGTTCCCTCTATCTTTTTTGTATCAGCTTCAGCTATAGAATCTTTTACTTCCTGTTTTATTTCTTCACTGTTGGCGTCTTCTTTTAATTTCTTTATGTCAAAATCAAGCAGTCTTGCTTTTTCAATTATTTCTTTTTCTGTTTGAGGATTTTCTCCAAAAATTAAATCCGACATTTCCCAATATTTGTTTTGTTTTGCTGCGGCATGTGCATAATATGCTTTCAAACAGGAATTTTTATGTCCGCTGAATTTCATATTATGATTACAGGTAATGTCAAGAGGAATATTATGCTGTATTACTTTTACATTTTCAAATTCTTTTACTATTCTTTGTAAATATATATTTGCAATGAAGCATCCTCCGCAGTTAAAATCCATGTATTCATGAATTATTAAATCAGCATCAGTTTTGCCAAGTTCATTACCGTTAACATATTTTCTTACTTCACCTATTGTTTTAAGCAGTTCTTGCCTTTTTGCTTCCTGCGGAGCCAGTATATTACTTATTGTTGTATATGTTAATATCGAAGCTGCTAGTAATACCAACATTATAAACCAGAATGCATATCTTCTTACTTTTATTGCTTCATAAAAATCAAAAATAGAGTCTTTTAATTCTTTAAATATTCCGCCTTTCCAATCTTTTGCGGTCAATGCAATCAGTAAATCAATAAAATATGTCATAAAGCAGAATATACATACCGAATTTATTTTAAATATCGAAATGCAGCCTAAAACCATTGAAATACAAAATGATAATAATGAAATGCAAAATATATATGAAAGCGGGTTTTTAAATACTTTTAAAAATCCCAAAAATTTTAAATTTTGCAATTTATCAACGAATAACATAAATAAGACAAATAAATATAAAAGAATCCCCCAAAGGGCAAGCGGTATTCCTAAGAATTGCGAGTATGATGTTTTTGCTACACTGTCACAATCAAATGCGTCATTTATTGCACAAATGCTGGGTGCTGCCGATTGGGCAAAATTTGCGTGATAATATACGTTGCATAACTCTAAAGATAGTCCTAATCCGATTAAACATAAGATTAATATTATTATTTTTTTTGCTTTACTCATTTTATCCTCTTTTACTTAAATTGTTTCATTACATCTTGAATTGTACAATTGCTGCCTGCGATTTCTTTTGCTTTTGCAATGACTTCCATATATCTTTCTTCATAAGTCGGGCGCTGAGTTTGATAAAATACTCCCGTATAAAGTCCGTCGGGTGAAAACGCGTACTGCATTGCATTTATTCTGTCTTCTCTGTTATGATTTTCAGGTAAATTTCTTACCAGTTCTTTTATTTTTTCAAAAGATGACACTTTATTGTATTGAACACACGGCGATACAATATGGATAAACGAAAATCCTTTATGCTTTAAACCGCCCGTTATTATTTCTTCAAGCTGTTTTATATCTCCGCTGTAGCCTCGTGCCACATAAGAAGCGTTAAAAGATAATGCCATTAATACGGGATTTATTCTGTCCGCTGTCCACGCATAAGGATTGCATTTTGTCGTTGTGCCTATTCTGGAGGTCGGTGAGCATTGTCCTTTTGTCAGTGCGTATATTTCATTATCCATCATTATATATGTTATATTAGGATTTTTTCTGCCGGCATGGATAAAGTGGTTTCCGCCTATGCTTAATCCGTCGCCGTCACCGCCTACCGCTATTACGTTTATTTCGGGTCTTGCCTGCTTTAAACCTATTGCAACCGGCAGGGCTCTGCCGTGTATTGAGTGAAATCCGTATGTTGACATAAAAAACGGAAATCTGCTTGAACATCCTATCCCCGATACGATTGCCGTATTATGTGTTTCATAATTTAATTGAGCCATTGATTTTTTTAATGCGGCAAGCACTGCATGATTTCCGCACCCCGGGCACCATGACGGTTTTACTCTGCCTTTATATTCAGATATTTCCATAATTTATCCTCTTTAAAAATGTGTATGTTTATTTGTTGCAAGGTTGTATTTTTCTGCTTGCAGTTGTGATACTTTTTCTATTTCTTCATATATTTCTTCCGGAGTAAAAGGTGTTCCGTCGTATTTTAAGAACTCTAATACTTCCGTACCTCTGTTAATATGCGTGCAGCGTTCAACTATTGTTGATTTGAATTGAGCGTTATAATTAGCTTCTATTACGATTACAACTTCTTTATTTTTTATGAAACCCTTTATCCAGTCTGTCGGCAGAGGATATAAAGTTCTTGGATATAACGCTTGAACTTTTATTCCGTTTTCTTTAGCTTTATCTATTGCCTCAAATACGGCACCCGACGTTGAACCCCAGCTTATAATTCCTATTGAAGCGTCATCATCTCCGTATGTTTTTGCTTTTGAAAATTCTCCCGCAGCAGTTTCAAGTTTTCTGAACCTTTTTTCAGTCATTTTTCTGTGAACTTCAGGTGCAGGGGTCGGAGAGTTTTCTTCAGTATGTTCAAGCCCCGTAATTACGTGTTCTCCGAATTTATCCCCGGGAGCGCTTATCGGTGATATTCCGCTTTTGGTATCTTCGTATCTGTTATATACTTTACCCTCTTGCAAATCGGGCTTTTTTCTGTTGACTATTTTTAGATTTTCAATATCAATTAAATCAACACATTCTCTTCTCGGCCCAAGTGAAGCGTCAGAAAGAACAATAACGGGAACTTGATATTGTTCCGCAAAATTAAATGCGTTTATTGTTTGATAAAAGCAATCAGCTACATTCATTGGGGCAAGAACTATTTTAGGGCAGTCGCCATGTGTTCCGTACATAGCTGCAAACAAATCGCTTTGTTCTGTTTTTGTCGGTACTCCCGTAGACGGCCCGCATCTTTGTACATCAGCAATTACAACGGGTAATTCAGCCATGGAAGCTAAACCGATAGCCTCCTGCATTAGAGAAAACCCCGGACCCGATGTCGCAGTCATTGATTTTACTCCGCCGTATGATGCACCAAGGGCATAGTTTATTGCCGCAATTTCATCCTCGCATTGCACCATTTTTCCGCCGAATTTAGGCAGTTCTTTTGCAAGCCATTCCATTATTTCCGTTGCGGGTGTAATAGGATATCCTGCAAAAAATCTGCAGCCTGCAGTTA
>CANPYB010000059.1 GCA_947587605.1 Candidatus Gastranaerophilales bacterium | reverse complement strand
CTCGTTCAAAAAGGTTCTTATGATGATATGATTACCTTTAATATGTCTTTATATGATTTGTTTAAAAAAGGTATTATCACAAAAGAAACCGCACTTGAAAACTCGGATAACCCAAATGAACTTATGCACTACATTAGAGGTGTGTACTCGGGAAGCAAAACGGAATTTTAATGAAAGAACAATTTACTACAAATGTTATTAATCTTAAATCATATAATATCAGCGAGGCTGATAAAATTATTGTTATGTACTCCAAGGAAAAAGGCATTATCCGCGCCGTTGCTAAAGGAATAAAAAAAACAACAAGCAAATTAGGCGGAAGAATGGATTTGTTGGTCGCAAATAAACTTATGCTTAATAAAGGCAATAATCTTGATACTATCTGTCAGGCTGAAGCCTTAAATACATTCTATAAACTCCGCTGTGATATGAACAAACTTTTTTATTCAATGTACTGCGCTGAAATAGTTTCCAATTTCGGGATTGAAAATGACCCTAACAGTGAAGAAATTTTTAACCTGTTTTATACTTTTCTTGAAACAATTTCAAATGCTTCCGCAAAAGAACAAATTATGTTGTGCGTAATTAAGTTCCAGCTTAAGATTATGGAGATTACGGGCTATTCTATTCAGCTTTTATCCTGCATAAGATGCAATAAAACCGTTGATAACAAAGATGAATTATTCTTTTCCGTTGAACAGGGCGGAATTTTATGCAATCATTGCGCTGATAACATTAATAAAAAAATTAAAATCCCGTTTAAAATTGCAGAATTTCTTAATACTCTTTTAAAATCAAACTTTACAACTGAAACACAATACGATAATGTTGTAACGGAAAAAATATGTACTGCCTGCATTAATCTTTTAAAAGATTATATTGAATACTATTCGCCCAAAAGGTTTAAAACAAGTCAAATTCTTGAAAGTATAAGGTAAATATGGAATTAAACAAATACATAGAGCACACTCTGCTAAAGCAAGACGCAACAAAACAAGACTTAATAAAACTGTTTGATGAAGCTAAACAATATAACTTTTTAGGAGTTTGCGTAAACAGTGCAAACGTAAAACTTGCCAAAGAATACTTAAAAAACAGCGAAGTTAAAGTGGTTTCCGTAGTGGGATTTCCTTTAGGAGCATGTTTAAGCGAAGTTAAGGCATTTGAAGCTGAAAAAGCCGTTAAACTCGGGGCTGATGAAATTGATATGGTTATTAATGTTCAATCATTAAAAGACAAAAACTACAATTACACCCTCGAAGATATTAAAACGGTAAAACACTCTTGCGGTAAAAATCCTTTAAAAGTAATAATTGAAACAGATTTACTGTCGCAGGATGAAATCATAAAAGCGTGCAAAATAATAATAAAATCGGGTGCGAATTTTGCCAAGACCTCAACGGGCTTTGTTAAAAACGGAGTAGGCGCAAAAATTGAAGATGTTAAATTAATGTATGAAATATTAAAAAATACTAATGTTCAAATAAAAGCATCGGGCGGAATTAAAACAAAAGAACAGGCATTAAAACTGATTGAAGCAGGTGCGGTAAGGCTCGGCACAAGCTCGGGAGTTCAATTAATTACAACTTAAGATTTTCTAAACTTTCTGCTGACGGTTTTACGGCTTTAGCTTTTTCCGCAAGCTGAGAAATAATTGCTTTATTTCTGTTTATTTTAAAATTATGTTTCATTCCAAACCATAGTATTGCACATCCGACTAATAAAATCCCGCATTCGGAAGCTGCTTTTTTTGTCTTTCTTATCAATATTTCATCAGCAGAATATTTTTGCTCTTTTTTATTTTCGGTTTTTACAGGTTTTGAAGCAAATTTTGTTGTATTTAAGTTGTTTATCGGACTTATTTTCATATTATTTACCGTTATACATTTTGTTTTAAAACTTTTAACCCTGATTTTTCAATGTCGGGAGTATTAATTTCAAATAAGTGAATTCTGCCTGCACCCAAGTCTGCGGTTAATTTACCGTCTGATACCTGGAACTCGCTGTTATCACCATAAGATTTGAATAGGTTTGTTAATTTTTGGTCTGATTTTAAACCGGGGATATTAATAACACCCGCCTGTCTTGCGTTTACATCACGGTTTGCAACAACCAGTAATGTTCTTCCGTTTAAATGTCTTACAAATGTTATTATTTGATCATGATCATTTTTATCTACTTTTAAAGGTATAAACGAACCCTTTGTTAAAATATCATGATACTTTTCATTATTTCTTACTGAAAGGGTGTTTTGCATAAAATCACCACATTCGGGATGTTTACCCTTTAAAGGTCTTGAGAAATTAAATATATCGGGTCTGCCTCTGTGAACCGTACATTCTGTTGAGTCTGTGTCTGTTTGTTCATCAGTAGTACCCTCAAAATCATATATGTAATCATCGCCTGTTTGATATCCGTCAAAATAATACGGATTTAACATCGGTAATGTTGCCTGTAAACCCGATACCAGATTTGTAAATGTTACACCGCCATGATTCATTATTGAAATATCATCATGAGTACCGAATGAACCAATTAATGATTTACCTTTGTCAAGATTTTGCGACATATCCAAATTTTCTTCAACATAGTCATATAAATCTTTTGCTTTAGTCCATTCATGGAAAATGTGATATTGACCGTAATAGCTGTCAAATCCTGCTCTTAAAGAATCTTCGGGACGGTCATAATCCATATTTAATTGAGGTGAAGCGTCTTCATAAGTATAGCTTTCAGCAAGCCAAGCGAATTCAGGGTCTTTTGACCTTGAATAGTTAATTAATATATCCCAAAATTCGGTAGGTTTAGTTCTTGCCACATCACTTCTTATTCCGTCAACGCCAAGGTCAATACACATATCCACAAAGTCTTTGTGCATTTGTAATAATTCGGGATTTAATTCCCGTTTTGATTTATCTTTCCAAGGATCAAACATTCTTATATCGTTCCAACCGCCCGGAGTTTTTGGTGTTCCGTCTTTTTCAAATGCCATTAATTCCGGTCTTTGTTTAAATAAATCATAAGAAGCACAGCTTGGTAAATCAAGCATTACACTTATACCGCGTTTATGACATTCGTTTATAAAATTCTTAAATTCATCTTTTACACTTCTCGGGTCATTAAGATCGTCCAAGGCAGGGTCTATACTTAAAAAGTCAGCCGGCGCATAAACAGAACCCGCCGTTCCCATTGCATTTTCTTTTCCCGGCGGATTTACGGGAAGCACATGTAATGTATTTATTCCTAATTTTTTAAGTTCATCAAGTCTTTTTACGGCATTATTAAAGTTTCCTCTGATATCACCGTCTCTTAACAGCTGGTTGCCACTGCGGTCTTCGGCACCCATATTTCTAATTATTACACCCATTATAACCGCTTCATTATTTTTAAATTTAGTTCTCAGATTATTTTTATAATCTCCGTTTACGGAATTATTGTTTACGGGAGCAACCTGCAGTGCTGCTGATGTACTTTGACTCTGCAAATAACGCTCAAGTATATTAGTACCTAAAGGTTCAACAATTGCAGGTTCAACTTTAGCAGCCATAACGGCAGTCGGCATGGGCGGCATTTGCTGCTGCACCGGTTGAGATATTTGTTTTAAATATATATCTAAATAATTAGCCATTTGTTTTTATTTCTTTCTCCGCCTGCTTTTCCATTTTACTCTTGTGTCCGAGAATTAATCCGGTTACTAATGTTATTCCTGCTATTACTATCATTGCTCCGCCAAAGATTTTTAACCATTTTCTTGATGTATATATATCTTTTGCGGATTCTTTTATCCAATCCGTTATCGGTTTACCGGATAATGCACTTCTTTGCGTTGCATTTGAAGCTGCATCACTTGAACCCGATACCGCACGGGATAAATCGGGAGTCATATTGTTTTTCCAATTAACAAGCCTGTCCATAATTTCTTTTTTATGAGCAGCCAAACCGCTTGCTGCTTCTTGTTCACCGTTTTTAAACAATATATCAGTTATTATTTTATATTCGTCATTGTCTAATCTGAAGTTTGCGGATTTAAGTTTTTCCGCATAATCAGACGGAGTAGCACCGGATAATACGCTTTTACATTTTTCAATCATAGCTTTTACCGCATCATCACTTGAATCTTTACCTGCAGCTTTTAGCGCTTCTGCTACTTGTGATTTTAATTCACCCGATTGTTCTTTCTTTAAAATATCCATCCACTGAATTAATCTGTAGAATGAAGATTTTGCACCTAATATTCTGCTTGATGCTCTTTGTGTTATTTCATTTTCTATAGTACCCGCTTTTGCTTCGGATGTAACCTTTTTGGCTAAATCGTCAAATCCGTTTTCCGTTAACTTTCTTCCGGCTGCTCCGCATACTTCTTTTGCTTTTGTGCTGACAGCGTTCATCATTTCATCAGCACCTGTCTTTGTTTCATAGTCTTCAATTAATTTTAACAATTTATTCATTAATTTATCATATTTATCTGCGGGTAACTCGGCTAATTTCTTTGTAATAATTTCGTAATTACCGTCTTTTTGTAATGCCTTTAATTCACTATTGCTTAAATGAAGTGACTTAAACAATGTATTTGTTACTCTGCCCCATTGATTTGCTATATAAGTTCCCGATTCTTCACCGACTCTTGCGTGAATGAATTTTTCGATTACTTTTTTACCCGATGAGAAATTAACCAGCGAATTGCCTAATTTTTGCATTTGTTCGCCGATTTGACCTACGGTTACGGTTTGTTTTGATTGCGTATCTTTAATTAATTTTGTTAATTCACCGATTAATTTATTTTTCTTACCATGTGAAAGACCGCTTGCATTAGCAAGTTTACGTGCTATATCTTCAACGGAACTTTGACTTATAACATCATCAGACATTTCACCTAAAACTTTTTCAAGCGTTGCTTGATCGAATTTACCTTTTAATGCTTCATTTATAACATTTTTATTTAATGTATTCTTTATGTTGTCTGCAAGTGAGCTTATATATTTTCTTATGTTTCCGCTGAAATCAGACGAATTAACATCGGGTAATTTTTTCATTATTTCTTTTAAAGAATCTTCATTTAATACCGTTTGACCATTTTCCGATACATATTTTTGTATAGCTTCCCATACTTTTGAGTCAATACCTTCAGCCTTTAATGCTTCCATTGCTTTCTTTGTTGAATTTAAAGCATGCTGCTCCAGTACATTAGTTATCGGTTTTTCAAGGACATTACAAGTTAAAGCGCTCATAACGGGAGCTGCTAAACCTGCACTCATCATCCAAAGTGTATTACCTTGCGTAGCCAGTTTTTTGGCTCTTTGTTTTATAAATCTGTCACGGTCGGGCAGATTTTCATTTACCTTGAGTTTTTTGCCTATTCTGTCTAAATCTTCTCTTGAATATAAATCCGTTAAATCATATTGCGGATCTTGGAACATCATTTTTTTACGTCCCTGTGAGTCAATATATTTTTGATGAATATCAACACCTGTTCTTGCCTTAATTGGAGCTTGTATAGCTAATTTAGGCCACAGAGCCATTGAGCCGAAAAATGTTCCCAATCCGACAAATTCCATTGTTTTATTTAATTTTAAAGGATTTTTTACAAATAAATAACAAGCTAAAGCTAACGAACCTATTTTCATTGCCACATCATTTATACGTCCGAGTTCATGGTCATTAGCCTGTCCTTTCATTGCACGTCCGATGTTTACTACATCCTTTTTTAAATCCTTAGCATATTCAACAGGCGAACCGAATATTCTTGACGGAAGTAATTTTGCTTTATCTTCTTTCGGTTTTACTCTGCCCTCGGAGTCAAAGGTAAAAGTATGTTTATAAACATAAGAGTTATGTTTATTTTCCGTTGAATTATTTGTCAGTATTGAATTTAATACATTTGACATTTTAACATACTACCTTTTCTTTACTTTCATCAATCAATGATGAAGCTGCCTGAGTTTTTGACCCCTTATCTTTATTAAAGTCAAAAAGTGTTAAAAAATTGCCTAATAAAGTCATGCCCACAGCGGCTCCAAGCAGAACACGTCCGGCTGTTCTTGCCGCAGGATTTGGATTGTTGACAAATTCTTTACAGCTTTTAACAAATTTACTGCCGATTTCTTTAAGATTAAATGATAATTTTTCCCACGGTTTTTGCATTGCAACACCAACACCTACAGCTGCCCACAGGTAAGAAATTAATGTTGAAAATACTTTTGTTTGTATTACCTTTTCTTTTATTTTCGGTTTTACTTTTTGATCGGCATGCTCTAAATCACCGTCATTTATGTTCATTTTATCTGCGATTTTGCTGAAGTACGAATTTCTGTCCTCACCGTAAAATTTATTGTTATAAAATAAATCCCAACGCGGGAAATCAACACTTTCATAAGCCTTATGATATTCATAACTTACAAGATTATTCTTATTATCTTCTTCGGGAAGTTCATCTATTTTCTTAATATAAGGAAGGTTAACATCAATACCGTGCTTCCATTTTACGGGAATTTCTATTAATTTTTTGGATAATACTTTGGCAATACCGTAAAATAAAACGCCTAAACCCATTTTATTTCCGAGTTTAGCAGCTGCTTGTTTTTTTGCTTCATCTGATATAAAAGCACGTGCGCCGTTAAATACAGCTATTAACATTGCACTGCCTGTTAAATAAGGTACGCTGCCCATTGTAAGAAACTCATAAAAATTAGCGTTTTTACTGCCTTTAAAACCTTTTACGGGGTACTTTGTAAACGCTTTTCTTAATTTATCCGATTGAATTTTTAAACGGGTTGAAATCGGATGTTTTTTAATATCTTCAGCCATTAATCTGTCATGATTTTCGCACTTGCTTCTTTTTTCCGCATCCTTACTTCCAAAAGTCAATGCAGATAATGATTTCATATTAGTGTAATTTTGTACCCCTATTTTGTCGACCATCGTACCTCACAGATAAATTCCTGATGTTTTAAACATCCTAAAACAATATTATTGCCTCATGTCAGAGCTATTTTTACAAAAAATTTACTTTTCTTAATATTTATTTTTTTATCTTTATTCTTGCTAAAAATGAAGTAAAATTATACAATGTTTATGTAAAAATTTTTTAATTAAACCCAAACTAAGGAGAAACTCAAAATGTACGAAGACGAAAAGCTTATTTGCGAAGACTGCGGAAGTGAATTTGTATTTACCGCGGGTGAACAGGAATTTTATGCTCAAAGAGGTCTCGTTAATAAGCCAAAACGCTGCCCCGAATGCAGAAAAAACAGAAGACAAAAAAACAGAAGAAAACTTTATGAAGTTACCTGCTCAAAATGCGGCTGCCAAACTAAAGTTCCTTTTAAACCTATTGAGGGAAAAGAAGTTTATTGTAAAGACTGCTATGCGGCAATAAAAGAAGCGGAACAACAAAATCAAGAATCCGTTTAAATATAAATTAAATAAAAAAAACAGGATGACAAATAATCATCCTGTTTTTTTATTACGCTACGGCGGAATAAGAACCGCCCGAGCATGAAAATCCGCCTCCGGAGCTTGAAGTGCTTGAACAAGCTACGGAACCTGCCGTTTCACCACCAAATACAGAGCTGTCATATATACTGTTAAAGTTCGACACAGCAACCGTACCTGCACTCTCAGCAGAATGTGAAGAATTTACCGAAAACATTACATAATTCCCTGCGGCATAATTTGCCATTGAAAAAAATCTGTAACCCTCCATTTTTAAATCCTCCAATTGTTTATTTGTTTTGTCCTCATGTATATAAAAACATTTTTTTGGGGTCAAAATCGCGAGTTCGATTTTTCGTTACAATTGTTAACATTAAAATTGAAATTAAGGTTTCAGGTGTATTTTAAACCTGCTTGTGGTTTAATTATTCTATAAATTATGGAGTAATTATGAAATCATTAAATGTTGGAATAATAGGTTTTGGTACTGTAGGAACAGGGGTTTGGGAAGTTCTTAAAAACTTTGATAATATTCACGTAAAAAAAATCGCAGTAAAAAATTTAAACAAAAAAAGAGAAATTGAAAATTTTGATACATCTTTATTAACGGATAATCCTTTTGAAATAACAGAAAATTCCGAGATTGATGTGGTAATAGAAGTTGCGGGAGGCACTCAGCCTGCTTTTGATATTTTAAAATCCGCCATAAATCATGGAAAACATATTGTTACGGCAAATAAAGAACTGCTTGCCAAAAGAGGAAGCGAATTATTTTCGCTTGCTAAAGAAAAAAATGTAATTATACTTTATGAAGCAGCTGTTGCAGGCGGTATTCCTATTATTATGCCGATTAAAACAATATTGTGCGCTAATAAAATAACTAAAATTGCCGCTATTCTTAACGGAACAACAAATTATATTCTGACAAAAATGGATGAAAAAGAGCTTTCTTATGAAACCGCACTTAAGCAAGCGCAGGAATTAGGCTATGCCGAAACCGACCCGACCGGTGATGTTGAGGGTTTCGACGCTGCTTATAAAATCGCAATTTTATCCACAATTTCTTTTAACAAAAAAATTGACATAAATAAAATTTACCGTGAAGGAATTACTAAAATAACTTCTAATGATATAAAATCCGCAAGAGAATTAGGCTACAGGATTAAACTAATCGCCATGGGGCAGGTTTTAGATAACGGCAAAATAGATGTAAGAGTCCACCCTATGTTAGTTGCAAAAAAACATTTACTTGCAAAAGTAAAGAATGCGACTAATTCAATTATGCTTACGGGTAATCCCGTCGGAGATTTAGTCCTTACAGGGGCAGGCGCGGGAGCTAAACCCACGGCCAGCAGTGTTGTAGGTGATTTGCTTGTTTTAGCCTCGGAGCTTGAAACCACAAATTCGCCGCTTCCTCAAGCGGTTTGCAATCACAGTGAAACGGCAGAGCAAATTCTTATAGGCGATACTTATAATGATTATTACATTTCCCTCACCGCAAGCAATAATCCGGGAGCAATAGGTATGATAGGTACCGTATTCGGAGAAAATAATATAAATATTTCAACAATAATGCAAAAGGGGATTAATCATGATAATACTGCTGAAATTGTTGTTATTACCGAAACGGCAAAAGAAGCTGACGTACAGAATGCTTTAAAAGAATTACTTAATTCCCCGCGTATTAAAAATATAAACAACCTGTTAAGAGTTATGAATTAGGAGGCTTTATGGAGAAAAATCACTATCAGGGTTTAATAAATAAATACAGACAATATCTTCCGGTAACGGATAAAACACCTGTTATAACTTTAAATGAGGGTAATACTCCATTAATAAAAGCCGATAATCTGGCAAAAAAAATAGGTATAAAAGGAAATGTATATTTAAAATATGAGGGAGCAAACCCTACAGGCAGTTTTAAAGACCGCGGTATGACAATGGCTGTTACAAAAGCGGTTGAAGACGGTGCAAAAGCAATTATTTGTGCTTCAACAGGGAACACAAGCGCAGCAGCAGCCGCATACGGAGCTAAAGCAGGGGTTAGAGTTTTTGTATTAATCCCAGACGGATATATTGCACTTGGCAAACTTTCTCAAGCTATGATGTACGGAGCTGAAATTATTGCTATTCAAGGCAATTT
>CANPYB010000058.1 GCA_947587605.1 Candidatus Gastranaerophilales bacterium | reverse complement strand
ATAGTAGAGATGCAGGTAAAGAGACTGGATACAATGGTAACAGCGGTACAAAAAGAATTAGAAGCCGTGGAAGATGCAGAAGGCGAAGCAATAAACAGAGCAACCCCGAAATTCAAAGGAGTAGCATAATAAACACAATAACAAATAAAAATATAAAAAGAGGAAACAATTTGTTTCCTCTTTTTTTGTTATCATATTAATTTTTATTTATCTTTTTCATTGACAGTAATTAGTCCTTTTTTCATGTAGTTGCTAACAACATAAGGATATACTTTTACAGCTTTAGGCACGACCATGACTTCACCCTGTATTGAATAATTGTCTTCAATATATTTCTTTTGTTCGGGGGTTGAAGCTATTAAACCGGTTTCTGTATTAATACTGTTTAATACATGTCTGCGTTCAAAATCTTCAAGTTTAAAGTCACCGCTTGCTATTTGCATTGTAGTATGGTAAAGAGCGTTCAATGTTCCGCAATCAGCCCAAGGTTCATCAGTAGGAACTGCAACAATTTTTTGGCTGCCTAAAATAGCTTTTGCAGAAGTAATTGCATTTATAAATGCAGATTTGTTACTTACCTCACCAACAACTTTTGTTATATCTTTTGCAATTTCATTTATATCATCTTTTTGAGTTAATGCCATAAGAATTGGAATAAATGTTTTAGACCAGTCTCTCGGTTCTTTTCCTTTACCTGCAGGGAAGAACGGTTCTATTGTCGCCAATGCCTCAAATGCTTCCTTGCTAACAGCGAATTGGAATGTATTTGTTAAGCATTTTCCGTCTTTTTCGTAACCTTCAGGTATTTGTTTCGGTTTTTCTTTAAATTCTAAAATTTCATTGCCGGCACCGAGTTTCATTATTCCAAAGTTGCCTTTTGCATCTTCCGATTTAACTTCTTTTGCAATCATTGCAATTGCAGTGTTGCCTTGCTCCATTATTTCAAACATTCTTCTTGTTGCGTTTGTCATTCTTGACATTGAATCATTCGGGAATATAGTAAGATACTTTCTGCCGCTGCGTTGCATTTTGTTGTATAAATCAACAGTAAATCCGCCGTTTCCTTTATTTACTCCGGATTTATTTAAGTAAAATTTAATATTTTCACCAATTTTTAGCTGACCTTTAGAACAATTTAACAACCCTGCATTATGTAATGATACAAATGTTGTTTCCATTGGTGTTAAACCCGTTGCTGTTCTGAATACACCTTTTGTTGATTGAGCTCCGTTCTTTTCTCCGTGCATAATTCCGCTTGACGAAGCGTTCGTGTATTCGGCTCTTGAACCAAAACCGCCTGCGAGCATTGCTAATTGCAAGTTTTTTGCACCTTCTTGCGGATGAAATTCACCTAAAACTATTTCACCTTTATCTATTTTTTCTATAAAGTCTTCTATTGATTTAATAATTTCGGGAACAAATCTGTTTTCTTCCATACCGATTACTATTTCTGTTCCGTTATTATTAGGATCAACGGGTATGTCGGAAACAGCTTCCGTTTTGATAGGAGTCTCGGGCATTACTGGCTGTTTAAAAGGTTTAAAAGTATTTCCTCTTTGCATAGCATGTGCGTATAAATGCCCTCTGCCTGCCTTTGTTTTTATTCCGCCTGCATTTGTTAAAAGAACATTATCGCCGTCTTCAATAACTGCCATTAAATTACCTTTGGTATTTAATACATAAGCATTTTTAGCGGCAGTATCATCTTCAGCCGGCCTTTGGAATATACTTATTAACTGTTTTAAGTTGTCACTTCTTTTTGTTCCTGCATCTTCAGGCGGTCTTACTGCCATTTGATACATTATGTAATCAAACGGCATTTTTTTAATTTGTGTTCTTGCTATTATCGGATTTGTTTTACTTTGTTTCGGGTCTATATTTATATTCGTTTTTATTGCGTCATATTCGGAGGGTAATTCTTTTGCGAATTTTTTTACAATCCCTGTTACATTAACTTGTGAACCGACATCTTCTCCTTTTTCACCTCTTTCATCAGTACAGGTTTTCATTTGTGTGGTTAATTCCGAAAATGCTTCCGATAAACTTTGACCAAAACTTACTGTTTTAGCTGTTTGTATACCGTACATTCCCTGATATGCTTTTGCTATATCAACTGCGTTGTAATTCCCTGTAAACGCCGGTGAAGTTGCGTAATTGACAGTTGATTTTACTGTATTGTTTTTGTTAAATACCCCTGCAGCATTGATTAATTTAGCTGCTCCAATTTTTTGTATCATTATTTATCCTTTCATTGCAGAAATTAAATACTTTGATTATAACAAAACCCATAATAATTTATTTTGCTAAAAAAGTTATTAAAATTTATAAAACTTTAATAACTTTTTAATTATAATACTATTTTTTGTATTTTAACTATTCAATTGTAAGCATGGTTAATATAAGTTCATTAACAATATGCGGGGATATTAAACAACATTTTTTTGTAAATTTATAGCCTTTGTCGTTTTGTTCAAGAGTACCTATTTCTTTGCCGTTCTGTAATACAATTCCGTTATTGTATGAGTATGTTTTTCCATGCCTGTATACATTAACTCTTTTATCAGATACTTCGCTTAAAAGTTTTCCTTTAATGTCATAAGCATAATATGTATTTGCTTTATTAACGAGGATTACAGGATAAAAGAAGTGCTTGCAGGGTGTTTTTAAAGTTATTGTATCGTACTCGGGAGGGAGTATTTCTTCGCTGTCGTAGCTAAGCCCTATTTTCCCGTTATTTTTAACAATAACATAATCTTTGTTTCTTATAGTTAATAAACCTTGAAGTCCATGTTTAAATTCTTCGGTTTTTTCATTATTTGCTTGTATTACTACGTCCTTTTTTACTGAAGCAATTTTGATTGTTGCAGGTATTTCAACTTCTTCGACTTCATAAGCCTTTTTATTTTCTTCCTCGGTTTTCTCATAATTAACCGTCTTTGCAGTATAACTTTCTTTAAAAACAGGTCTGATATCGCTTATAAGAAGAGTTAAAGTATTAGGAGTAACTTTAAATTGCTCATCTTCACCGATAAGTTTACCCGTATTATAGAATAATCTGTATTTACCGTTTATTTTTCCCGAGAAATACTCGGAATTGCCGTTTTTTATAATAGCCACTTTTTGGAATATAGGTGTTAAAAGTATATTTCCTGCTTTATCGGTTATGCCGTATTTTCCTTTGTTTTTTATTTTTACATAGTTACCTATTAAACTTACATCCTGCATTGGCGCAAGAAATACTGTTTTTAATTCCAAATTACAGTATCCGATTTTATTATCTCTTTTAATTTTAAATTGAACATAATCATCTAAAGGTTCAATGCTGTCCCATTCGGAGGCTAATAACGTTTTTTGTGTTTCTTTATCAATAATGCCGTATTTACCGTTTTGTTCAATAATTTCAACTTTTTCATTTCCACTTATAATATTGGGTTCTGTAGAAGCCTGTTCTTCAACAACAATACTTTCATTGAGGTTTGCTTCTTCAGCATTGACTGACGTTATTGTAAAGGAAAAAAACACTAATAATGACAAAACTAACTTTTTCATATAACTTCCTTTCGTAATTTATTCAATAATAACATTTTAAATATTATTAATGCAAGAAATAATATCTTTAATTTCTTGAGATAAATCTGATTTATATTTAATGTTTTCAGCAATGATTTTAGCAAATTTTGCTTTTTTAAACTCGCCTAACTGCATTATTCTGTATATATTTTCTAAGTTTTTGCACATTTTTGAATACATTTTTAAATCCTTTTTTTTAATGGGAATTAATGTTTCATATTCTTTATTTAAGGCTCTTTTAATAAGATTAAGAGAGAGTATATCTTCAAACTCGCCATTTTTAATCATAATTATTTTATCTTTTTTCAACAGAACATTTTTCATTTCTTCGCATATTTCTTTTGCATCACAGTCAAAAAGAAGTATAATCGGAATTTTTAATTTATTCCTCAATTTCATATATAGAGCGGGGCTTTTACTTTTTCCGCCTGCCCCCATTATATATATACCGTTTTTTTCAAAATCACAACCGAGCTTTTTAGAAAATACGGGCAGTAAAATCTCCTCTGTTATTCCCTCTACGATAATGAGTTTTCTTATGGGATATATAAGTTCATTATTTTTTTTATTTAAGTTGAGTTTTAAATTCTTTAAGTTTTTTGCTTCAGTATTTTCAATGTTTTTTAATATTGAATTTATATATATATTAGTATTTATATATGCTTTAGTTTTTTTATCTGTATTTTTAAATAAATGCAGGCAAAATGCTTTCAAAATATTAAAATGTTTATCAGATTTATTAATTCCGTAATTGTATTCAACGGATTTATTCCAGATAAACTTAAATAATTTACAAACTTCTTCTACCGGTAAATTATCAAGCTCATTAATACTGTATTTTGGAGATATCAAACACTTTAAAATTACATCATAAAAAACACGTTGGTATGCTTCTTCGGGGAGTTTAAATCTGGAAAGCCTATCTAAGTTAACAATCAGTTCATTTTTAGTTAAATATTTGTATTTTGATGAGTTTTTTTTAATCATATATTTAAAAAACAAGGAGCGATATTTCGCTCCTTGTAATATATTTACTAAATATTGGTAAGTTGTCTTTCGTTTGATTTCATGTTTACAGCTTCAACTAAAGATTTAACAACGGCAACCATAGCAATAGCCGAATTTAATTTATTAACACAAGAACCGACACCGATAGCACTTGCACCTGCAGCAAATGCCATAGCAGCGGTTGTTGTTGTAATGCCTGAAGCTGTCATTATGGGGATTGATGTATTTCTTGAAAGTTCAATTGTATTTGATATCGAAACTTCAGCTGTTTGGAGAAGTCCTCTTGCACCTGCTTGTGTAGCTTTTGTTGTAGCAGCACCTTCAGTTTGAATTAAATCAATACCCATTTCTTCAAGTTTCATAGCAAGTGATATTTGTTCTGAAATATCAATGTGTCCGGGAACTGTTACACAAATAAAAGTTTTTTCTCCGTTTAAAAGCTCCAATGTTTCTTTAACAATGTTTAAAACATCATTAGCACCGTATCTTTCACCTTTTTTATACAATGCGTCAAAGTTGCCCACTTCAATTGCGTCTGCGCCTAATCTGACTGCATTAGCAAGTTCTGCAGGTACTATTGAAGATACAAAAACAGGAAGGGTGGTCATTTCTTTTACCATTGATATAATTTCTTCGTTATAACAAATATCAACAGCGCTTGCTCCGCCCATTTCTGCTGCATTTACTACATTTTTAATGCATGCTTTATTGAAATTGTCAATTCCGGCAATGATTTTTATTGCTCTTTTTTCATCTAAATGTCTTTTGAAAGTGTCTATTCTATTCATAATACCTCCTATAAATACAACCATGGCTGTAATTATAGCATACATAAAAAAAATAAAACAGGCTTTTTAGTGCCTGTTTTTATTTTTATATTTCTATTTGCTTATTTAACGTGTCCTGTCCATCTGTGATCAATATTTGATTTCTTTTCATTTAAGTCAAGTGAAGCATTCCAAATACTTGCAATCAAACTTCCCGCAATGGCAACACCGCCAAGAATAAATCCTAATTTTGAGTTAGCGTCTTTCTTTTTTATTTTATTGTATATTGTAACTCCTGTATATACAACAGAACCGCTTATAATACCATTTTTAATTCCTTTTAATACACCTTTAGTGTATGTACCGACAGATGCAAAAAATTTCTTTACATTTGCAATGGCACTTTTTAATGTTTTAATTGGTCCGCGTCTTTTTTTCTTTTCGCTCTTGTCTGTTGTAAATTTAGCTGTATCCGAATTTGTTTGAGCATCAACTTTTACTGCGGGCAAAGACTCTTGTGCACTAACAGGTGATGATGTTGCAGGCTGCACTGCTTTGCTTTTAGCGGTATCGGTAAATTGTGTCATATTACTAAACACACCTGAGTTATTTGCCACTGTCATATTTGCCTCACTTTACATTTCGTACCTATAGAAAACTTGTAAATGTTTTTTTTTGACTTTTTTTAGAAGTTTATTAATTTTTGTAAACACAAATTTTTATACAGAAATTATTATCTAATTAGTTTTAGCATTTCATTAACAGCATTGTCAAGTCCTATAAATACCGCTTTTGAAATAATGCTGTGACCGATATTTAATTCATTGAGAATGCCTATTTCGTGCATTCTGTGTACATTATTATAATTAAGCCCGTGTCCTGCGTTTATTTTAAGCCCTAAGTTTTTTCCGAGAATAGCAGCATTTTTTAATCTGTTAAATTCCGCTTCTTCATTTGTACTTCCGTATGCACGTGAATATGCGCCTGTATGCAATTCTACAAAAGGAACACCTGTTTCGGCAGCTGCTTCAATTTGTTCTTTATCGGGGGTAATAAACAGGCTTACTTCTATATTAGAATTTAATAAAGGTTTTACATATTTTTTCATATATTCAATATTAGAATACACATCAAGTCCGCCCTCTGTAGTAATTTCTTGCCTGCGCTCGGGAACAATACAGCATGCTTCAGGTAATAAATTTAGTGCAATTTTCTGCATTTCATCAGTTGCCGCCATTTCTAAATTTAATCTGCATTTTAAATCATTTTTTAGTGAATATACATCATTATCTTTTATATGACGCCTATCTTCTCTTAAATGTGCCGTTATTCCGTCAGCTCCTGCATTTAAACAGATTTTTGCAGCTTCAATAACCTTGGGATCATTTTCACCGCGTGCATTTCTGAGCGTTGCAATATGATCAATATTTACGCCTAATAACATTTAATTTCTCCTGTTTCATATATTATATAAAAAAATATATTACAACAACAATATTTTATTTTTGGTATAATAATAAAAGTTTAATCCGGCGGTTGGCGCAGATGACTCTGCAGAGGGAAATGATTGATGTTCATTTTTTGAGAGGCAGTAGCACATTCTAAATTAAATATGGGCGGTTGGCGCAGATGACTCTGCCGAAAAAAATGATTGATAATCATTTTTTGAGAGGTAGCATCACATTCTAAATTAAATATGGGCGGTTGGCGCAGATGGTAGCGCATCACATTGACATTGTGGAGGTCGCTGGTTCGAGTCCGGTACCGCCCACCATTTTTTACCATTTTTTAAATATAAAGAAAACTGCAAGTATAATAAAGCAAAACCCGACTAAATAGTTCCAACGGAACTCCTCTTTAAGATACAATACGGAGAATACGCTGAAAACTATTAATGTTATGACTTCCTGTATTGTTTTTAATTGAGCGGCGGAGAAAAACTCATGCCCGATACGGTTAGCGGGGACTTGAAAGCAGTATTCTAATAATGCAATACTCCAGCTGACGAGAATAACAATCCACAGGGCAGTGCTTTTAAATTTTAAATGTCCATACCAAGCGAATGTCATAAAAATATTTGAAATAGTTAATAATAGTATTGGTAAAAATTGTCTAATCATAGTGTAAATTATGGTTTGATAGAATGGAGACGGAGAGATTCGAACTCTCGTCCGGAATGGGATATAAAAAAGCCTCTACGAGCGTAGGCCTGTTAATTTAGGTAAAATTACGGCACGAACCTTTCCTATAAGATTACCATAGCAGTTTAAACTGATACGCAGTTTGGAAGTAAAACTTAATTCCGCTACTTCCATTGCGGAACTGCAGCTTGCATGTTGGCGCTATATTAAACGGCAAGCTGGTCTAATATAGCGGCTGAACTGCGCTTACGCAGCAAGAGCAGCAGCTCTTGAAAAATCAGCTTTTACTACGTTGTTTGTAGCGTTTATTTTAGTTTGCCCGTTGATAACCGAGCACAGCTCTCGGACTCGCAGCTTAGTTACACCAATCCACCCGTCAAATCCAAAACGTCCCCATATTCAATTTTCAATGTACTCTTACATTTTATTATATCACAATTAAATTGTTAATTATTTCATTTCTTCTTGAACAGCTTTTTCAAATTTTTCCGTGATTATATCAGAGTATTTTTTAGCTTCGGCAATTGCATCTTCGTTTTGAGTTGAATTTAAAAGTGCAAGTCCGAAATTTCCGTCTAACAGTGCATATAAAATATCTGAAAATTGATAGCTTACTCTTTCATTACCCGGTGGATCAACATCTACAAAATTTATTCTCTTATTTTCATCATCTAACATTATATTATTAGGGTTATAATGGTCAAATATATAACCTGCATCATTAGCTTTTATAATATCTCTAATCAACTGTTTATATGCTTCATAGGGTAATTCCGCCATTTTCTTTAATGAACTGATATGTATATCAATATTTGTTTTATTTAATTTTTGCGGCGGCATATTATTAATTCCGTACGAAGTTCCTTTTTGTCTTCTTAGTATATAAAACAGTCTTGATGAATTTTCAAAAAAAGGTATTTTAACATAGGCTATCATTTGACCTATATTCAAATCGGGTAATTTGTCTTCAATCTCAAATATTTCGGGTTTATCAATTCTTTGCTGCGAAAAGTTTGAGCGTTTAATTACTTTTATAACCCATTTATCATTATTAGAAATTCCAATTGTCATTCCCTCAAATCCGCATCCGAGCACTTTTCCTTTTTTTTCTATAATACTTTCGGCATTATTTAAAAAATCAGTTTCCTCAGCCCATTTTTTAAATGCTTTAAATGAATCATCATTATCACTGCCTTTAAAACTTGTTGTTTTTATAAATGCATCATTTTGCATTGCGGGCAGATTTATTTTGTAATGATAAACAGGATTATGTTTTAAAGTGAATATGCCGTTTATTGCGCTAATTTTCATACAGATATAAAACCTCTGAATTTTTTTATTGCTAAATTTATAAATTTTGTAAACAATACTTAAGGATTAATACTACAGGGTTATTTTTTTGCAAAATTTGTGCTATAACAATAGATGATTAACAAAACATCGGAGGCTATTATGACAGTTGGTTCGTTTGTATTTATGTTACACTCACATCTTCCGTACTACAGAATGGCAGGAATGTGGCCGTTCGGGGAAGAAAATTTATATGAATGTATGTCGGAAACTTATGTTCCGCTATTAAATGCTATATCGGAATTATATGAAGAAGAGGGAATTAAGGCTAAATTAACGGTCGGTATAACTCCAATTTTAGCTGAGCAATTAAATGATGAACACCTGCAAAACGGTTTTGTTGAGTATCTTGATTCAAGAATTAAAGCCGTATCTGAGGATTTGAAAAGATATCCCGATCCGAATGTTGAGCATTCACAGCATTTGAAATATTTGGCAAAATATTATTATGATTGGTTTAATCACATTAAAGATTCCTTTGTTAATAAATACCATAAAGACTTAATAAGTGCATTTAAAAAATATCAAGATTTAGGTTGTATTGAAATAACAACATCAGGTGCAACTCACGGTTTTTCACCGCTTCTTGCAACAGATTCAAACTTAAATGCGCAGTTTAAAGTAGGACAGGATACAACAAAACGTCTTTTCGGTAAGAAAGCAAAAGGCTGCTGGCTTCCCGAATGTGCATACAGACAGGGTTATGAATTTACGGGTAAAGACGGACAAAAGAAATGGCGTCCTGCTATAGAAGTAACTCTGCAGAATAACGATATTGAATATTTCTTTACCGAATCTCA
>CANPYB010000057.1 GCA_947587605.1 Candidatus Gastranaerophilales bacterium | reverse complement strand
GGGGTAAAAACAATATACATTCCGACAAATAATATTGTTTATATGCCCATAATAGAAAAACTTTTAGCTGAAAAAAAAGGAGAACTTTGTACTGCACTTGACTCGGGGTGCAGTGAAACATATTTAAAAATTAAACAGGTTGATAAATTTGATAAATCAGTAGAAAATTTAAAAAAATATATTGAAAAAGCAGGCTCTGACTCTATTATTATTAAATATATTATTGTGAACGGCTATAACGATAATATGGATGAAATCGTTAAATTTATGAATTTAATGGTTGAAATTGGAATTAAAATCATTGTTGTTGATATTGATTATCGAGATATTATTGATAAATCATATAAAATTCCCAAACATTATTATGATATTGTTAACTATGTAAAAAAGACCTGCCTTGAGCATAATATGGACTTTGGAATGCCACCTTACACAAAAAGTGTTCTTGAACGCGGGTTTTCAATAAAGTAACTATTAGTATGTTTTGTGGTTAGATATTTTCATATAGTTCTTTAAAAATTTTTATTAAATGTTATTTGCTTTTTAAAATACTTCAAATAGTTAATCAATATTTTGTATTTTGGTATTGGTTTTAAGTTTTTAAATATATTTGGTATTCTTATATCATTTTCAGAATAACGCTTTATGCAATCATTCATTATTCTTACAAAGTCATTATAGTGACGGTGATATGGTTGAAAAACCATATATTCTTCACAATTTTTATTCATTTTAATTGAATTATTTTTTTTCCTGTATTCCCATATTAACGGAAAAACATCATTTTTGCGGGCGAATTCAATGAAATCCGGTATCTCTTTATAGTTAAGTGAGTTAACTACAAAAATTAAAGATACAATAGGAACAATTCCTTTCTTTTTTAATTCAAATATATATTGAAGATTTTTCATTACAATATCATAATTTGATCCTCGCATTATTTTTTCAAAGGTTGTTTTTTTTAGTGAGTGTATTGATATGTGAATATACGCAATTCTATTTTCAATTCCAAGCGATTTGACAAAAGTTTCATTAAACAGTAAAGCGTTAGTAAGTAAATCAAATTTTAAGTTTGGACATTCTTTGGCAGCTTTTTTTATTATCGATTGAGAATGTTTTGAATAGGTTACCTCGCCAACCGTAGTTATAGCAAGTATTTCTGCAGATTTTAATGCCGGAATTAAAATTGTATCTATTAGTTTATTCCATTTTTCTTCATTGTCAAATTTTTCTTTATAATCTCTGCAAAATAAGCATTTTATGTTACAAGAGTTATCATAAGAAAATCTTATTGCCTTGGGATAGGCCGGACGGGGTGATAAATTTATTTTTCCATATTTAAAATCTTTATAACAAATATCATTATTACACAATGAATAATCATTATTTAATAATTTTTGTCTTAACTCAACGGCTTTATCTGAATACCATATTTCATCAAATGAGCTTACTTCAAATATATTTCCTATGTAATAATCTTCTTTAAAATAGTCAGGACAACAAGTATAAACTCTTCCGTCAGAATATATTTCACATTCACAAAATGGCTTCTGACAGATAGAAAAATCATTTTCTTTTGCTATATTTTCCATAATTTACTTCTATTGAAATCATATAATAAAAATTATATGGCTACAATATAAATTTATCAAGATTATTGTATTTTTTGAATTTTTCAGCAATCATAAAATAAGTCGGAAGTTCAACTTTATATTCTTTTGCAAGCTCAATTACTATGAAAAACAAAAAGTCTATTTCTGATTTTTGCCCTATTTTCAAATCGTTTAAAATGGAAGAATAAACATTTGCGTCATCACGCTCTTTATATTTTTCAAAATTAGAATAATATTCTTCAAGAAACCCTTCTCTTACGTTAATTTTCATAGCCTTAGCAAGTATTAAAAGTTCGTTGCAAAGTTTTTTAAATGTTTCTTCTTTTTCATCTTTTATTTGATGAGCATTTATATTATAATAAATACAGCAGGCTTCAAAAGGTGAACGTGTGATAAGCCGTTCAAAAGCCAGTTCTGAAAATTGCTTTTGGGTTATTAAATGAGTATCCATGCCTGTTTGAGTGAAGTCATCTTTTATTTGATTAAGGATTGAAGTATCAATGGTATTGCGAGGCGCAAATTGAAACTCAACGTATTCACGCTGTTGCAGATATTCAACATCTTCTCTGTTGTACCATCGACATTTGCCTACAAATACAGAATCAAGTACTTGCATATTTTTAAGTTTTTTACTTAAGGCATACCCTATACCAAATCCGTTAGCGATAGAGGTGACGACTGTTTTTTTGTGCGAAACATGTTCAATAAACGGAATTGCATATAATATATCCGGGGTTCTGATACATAATATTATAACGTCTGCTTTCCCTTTAAATTGGTTTTGAGTTTTTATTTTAACTTTATATCTTTTATCTCCCTTAACATTGGAAATAAGTCTAATTCCGCCTTTTTCTTTTGCATTTTTTATAACTGCCTCATACTTTGAAATAAGTGTAACATCTTTTCCTGCCGCGTGCAAAAAACAAGAAAAAGTTGCTCCTGTTGAGCCTGCGCCTATTATTAAATATTTTAGTTTCTTTTTAAATAACATTTTTTATTGCGAATTATTAATTGCGTTTTTTATAGATTCTGAAGTATTTTTATCCTGTTCACTGAGATTAAGTGATAATGCTTTATCAATATTAATCTTTGCCAAATTTTTATTGTCAATATTTAAATATAATCCGCTGCGCATCATATAATAATGACCGCACTCCGGTTCCAGTTTAATTGCTTTGTTTATTGTTTTTATTGCGTCGTCAAATCTGCCCATTTTTGTTAATATATCGGTTTTTACATCAAAATTTGCAGCATTATTTATATCCTTAATTAAGAATCGGTTTATAATTTCGATTGCTTTTATTGGACTATTTATTTTTAAATACATATTTGCATAATCATCTAAATGGCATCTGTCATAAGGAGGATAATTAAAAACTTTTAAAACTTCTACATAATCTTCATCCGATAAATATCCTTTTAATAAGTAATATGCTTTTTCTTTGTCGTTTTCATTTTCTTTGTCTTCTAATAATTCTTTAATTTCGGCACGTTCTATATAAAAAATAAAGTTATCGGATTTTATTTCAATAGCTTTATTTATATTATTCATAGCTTTTTTTAAATTATTTAAAATTTTATATATTATTGATATGTAAAAATAATATAATGCAGTTTTCTCATCATTTTTTGATAACTTTGACATTGCTTTTTTATATAAATTGAGGGACTTTTTATAGTTCATATCTATAAAAGAAATTAGTGCTTCATTTTCTAATTCTTCGGCTGTTTTGTTTTTAAATATAGAAAAAAACATAATAATATATCTCCTTTTTTATTATTTTACCACAATTTAAATAAATGATAGTTTATCATACTTTTTAAAATATATTTTGTTTGAGATACGGGAATATCATTTAATAAATTCCAAAGCCTGCGCGGACGGAAATAAAAAGACCAGTACGCTTTTTGAATTGTTCTTAATATTTCTTCTTCTGTTAAATTATCGGGTATCCAGTCGGGTTTTGAGATAAAAGAATGTGTATAATCAGTTTGACAGGTTGTGTGCATTTTTTTATATAAATCTGACCCGGGAAGTATTCTTAATGCAAAAAATCCCGCCCTGTCCAATTTACTATGGACCGCATAGTCTACCGTCTTTTTCATTGTTTCTTTCGTTTCGCCGGGAAGTCCGAAAATGAAGTTACCTTGAGTTATCATACCCGCTTCATGTGCTAAATTTATTGACATATCAATTTGTTCAATTGTTTCGCCTTTCCGAACATTTTTTAATATTTGATTATCTGCCGATTCAATACCAAAATCTATTAAGTAACATCCGGATTTTTTCATCAGTTTTAAAACTTCTTTATCAACCTTATCCGCTCTAACCCCGTTTGGAGTTGACCAGTTAATTTTTATATTGTTTTCAAGCAAAGCATTACAAAGTTCAATAATATAATCACGTTTTAGTGTTAAATTATCATCGGTAAATTGCAGCTCTTTAATCCCGAGTTCTTTTATTTGAAATTTAACTTCCTCAATTACATTAGCTACACTTCTTTGTCTTATTCCTTTATAGAAGTTATTGGATGAACAGAAAGTACATCTTGAAGGACACCCTCTTGAAGTCATTACAATGCCTATCGGGTTACCGCGTGCAATTACGGCATGCGGTGAATGCGGGTATGATGCCGGAGGCAGTGCAAGCCAATCCGGCATTGGAATAGTGTCTAAATCCGATACTGTTTCTGCTTTTAAAATGGGATTTCCGTCTGCCATGGTATTATCATCTTTTAAATTTTCAAGTGTGTAAACACCTTGTATATTCCTATAATTAAGATTGTTATCTAATATCTTTCTTATGGGGATTTCGCCTTCTCCTGCTACTACGAAATCGGCTTTTGAATCTTTTAAGGTTGAATAAGGCATAAAGGTAGGATGAACTCCGCCTAAATGTACAATGTAATTTTTTTCTTTTATTTCTTTTATTTTTCTTGAGATACCGCATGCTTGATTATAAAATGCAGTTAAACAGTGTATTCCGATTATATCAGGATTTTCTTTTTTAACAATTTCAATAATTTTTTCATCGCTTAATTGATCGCGTAAAGCATCAATGATTATTACTTGAGAACTGCAATATTTTTTGACGTATGCAGATAAATATAAAATGCCAAGAGGTGGTGCAAGTACGTAAGTATCAAAATTAGGGATTATATACATTAATTTAATAATCAGATTCTCACCTCTCTCCCATGTTTTAATTTTATTATATAATAAATCTATGATAAAAGAGATTTGTTTCAAAAATAAGCAAATAGCTTTGGTAGTGAAAAACGGATATATCTGCAGCGGGGTAAATTTCGTAACGGATTGTAATTCTGCTCAGCAGGTCGGGTTTATGTCACATCCTAAAAATTCGGAAATAAAGGCGCATGTTCATAATATAATAGAGCGTAATGTGTCTTCAACTCAAGAAGTTTTAATTATTAAAAAGGGTAAACTTCGCTTGGATTTGTATTCTCAGGAAAAAGAATATATAGAAAGCGTTATTATTTCTGCAGGTGATGTTGTTATTCTCCCTTATGGCGGGCATGGATTAAAATGTTTGGAAGATGTGGAAATGATAGAAGTAAAGCAGGGACCTTATTTAGGTGAAAATGACAAGGAAAGATTTGCTTCCGTTACTGAAGAAAAGGTTATAATAAATGAGTGAAATTATCCCTGTATTTGAACCTCTGCTTGACGGAAATGAAAAGAAGTATTTAAACGAATGTATTGATAATGGCTGGATAGGCTCAAACGGGCCTTTCGTAAAGCAACTGGAACGGGAATTTTCGGCATACTGCTGTCAAAAATACGGCAGTACCGTTACAAACGGTACTGCGGCTCTTGAGGTTGCGCTTCGGGCAATAAAAGATGAATTTGGCTGGAGTGATAATGATGAAATAATTGTGCCGTCATTTAATATTATTTCTTCTGCGCAGGCTTGTATTTATAATAAACTTAAACCTGTTTTTGTTGATTGCGAAGATGAAACTTGGAATATTGATGTTAGTAAAATTGAGCAGGTTATTACACCTAAAAGCCGCGGAATTATTGTTGTTCATATTTACGGGCTTCCATCCGATACGGATAAAATTTTAGATTTAGCAAAAAAATATAATTTAAAAATAATAGAAGATGCAGCACAGGCTCACGGTATGACATATAATGGTAAAAAATGCGGGAGCTTTGGCGATATAAGTACATTTTCATTTTATACCAATAAACATATAGCTTCGGGTGAGGGCGGTATTGTTCTTTCTTCCGATAAAAATTTAATTGATAAAGTTAATTACTATAAGAACTTATGTTTTACAAAGGACAGATTTGTCCATAATCATCTCGGACATAATTTAAGAATGTCTAATTTGCAGGCGGCAGTTGCTTGTGCGCAGTTAGAAAAAATAGAAAAAACAATTGCCATAAAAAAACATATAGGCGGACTTTATCAAAAATTGCTTAAAAATATTCCCGCAAAACTTTCAAAAGCAAAAATGCCTTATGCTGAAAATCATTATTGGGTCTTTGGATTAGTTCTTAATGATGATATTAAATTAAATGCCAAAACTGCTATGGAAAAATTGGCTCAAGCTAATATAGAAACCCGCCCGTTCTTTTATCCGCTTCATCTGCAAAGGGCTGTCTTAAATTTAGGGATTAAAGACAATATTTCAAGACCCGTTAGCGAAAAAATATATGAAAAAGGCTTTTATATCCCGACCGGCTTGACTCTTACGGATGAAAAAATTGAATATATATCAAATCAAATTAAAGCCCTGTTTTAATTTTTATAATATTAAAAAAGGCTTCAAATAATATATCAGCGTTGAATTTGGAAGCACCTTTTTTTCGTACTTCAAAATATATAGGGAATTCTGCTGTTTTTAAGCCGTTTTTTACTGCTTTATATTTCATTTCTGCGCTGAATATAAATCCTCTTACTTTTATGCTATCTATGTTAATTTTTTGCAAAGCTGATTTTGTATAAGTATTAAACCCTTCTGTCCAATCAATAAATTTGCGCCCTAAAATAAGC
Organism: Candidatus Gastranaerophilales bacterium; assembly: GCA_947587605.1. Lineage (GTDB taxonomy): Bacteria > Cyanobacteriota > Vampirovibrionia > Gastranaerophilales > Gastranaerophilaceae > Avigastranaerophilus. Next base: position 3,067 of record CANPYB010000057.1, on the reverse strand, counting down.
CTTGCATAGATGTTTCCGCCTACTGAAGTTAAATTTCGGAACCAATGTTTTTCGTCAGTTCCTCCGCCTTGCATATATCTTGAGCCTGAGGCTACATCAAAACCTTTATTTATTAACTCAATCGCGTCTTTTATATATTTGGGATTGTGTGAAAAATCGGCATCGCAGGTGGTAAATAATTCAAACCCGTTATTTATCCCCCACTTAAATCCGTTTATATATGCTTTAGCCAGCCCGCCTTTTTTCTCTTGAATAAGCAAATATAAGTTTTTATATTCCGCTTGCATAGATTTTACTGCTTCTGCGGTATTATCGGGCGAAGAGTCATCTACAACCAGAATGCTTATATTTTCATACAAATTAAATATTTCTCGTACAATTTTTTGAATATTATCATATTCATTGTACGTTGGAATTACAACTAAGTGCTTCATACTATTTTTTAAACCGATTTTTTTATTTCTGTTTCTATTTCCGTTAGGGCATTTCTAAGATTGTTTTTATCGGAACCTGCACCTTGTGCAAAGTTAGGACGGCCTCCGCCCTTTCCTCCAGTTAATTGTGCAAGTTTTGCTACAATCTGCCCTGCATTTACGCCTTTTTTTACAAAACTGTCAGAAACTTTTACTATGTACGTAATTTTGTTTTCGTCAACAGAAGCAAGAACGATAATACTTTCGCCAAGTTTTGACGATAATATTTCACTTCCGAGCTTAACAAGATTAGCAGGAAATGCCTCAATTTCAGATATAAATAATTTTCCGCCCGATACATCCTGAGCTTTTGATACAAAAGATTGGAATTTCGTTTTTGCTTGCGCTGCTTTAAGGTTTTCAATTTCCGTTTGATAATTTTTATTATCAACGGCAAGTTTCATAATTTTTTCACCAAGTTCATCATAATGAACTTTAAATGAATGCGCCATTTTATCGACAATTTCAGCTTTTCGGCTTAATATTTTTAATGCTGCATTACCGCAAACAGCTTCTATTCTTCTTGTACCTGCTGCAACGGCAGATTCCGAAATTATTTTTACAAGCCTTATTTTACCTGTTGAAGCGCAGTGAGTTCCTCCGCATAATTCTGCCGATATATCGCCGAATTTTACTACTCTTACGTCATCATCGTATTTCTCGCCGAATAATGCCATTGCACCCGATTTTTTTGCCATTTCAATATTCATAATTTGTGTGGTTTGAGGTAAATCTTGCGCAATCCAATTGTTAACAATATCTTCAACCTCTTGAACTTCCTCTTTTGTCATTGCACGGGGGAACGTGAAGTCAAAACGTGTTCTGTTTTCTTCAACAAAAGAACCTGCCTGATGTACTTCTTCTCCCAGTACTTTTCTTAATGCTGCCTGTATTAAGTGAGCATTTGAGTGGTGAATTGTAATTTCTTTTCTGCGTGCTTCATCCACGCTTGATGTTACTTCGTCACCTGTTTTAGCTTCACCGTTAATCATTTGAACACGGTGAACAAACAGTTTATTAACCTTAAATGTATTTAAAACTTCCGCTTTAAAGTCTTTTCCCTCTATAATACCGGTATCCCCGACTTGACCGCCCGATTCGGCGTAAAACGGAGTTCTGTCAAGCATTATATCAGTAAAGTCACCTGCTTCTATTATGGCTATGATTTTCCCTTGTGCTGTTAATGTATCATATCCAACAAACTCCGTTGAACCGAATTTATTTTCCACATCAACATATACAAGGTCATCTGTCAGACTGATTTTGTGTGCTGCGGCTTTTGCTTTTTCTTTTTGCTTCTTCATTTCTTCATTAAAGCCCTCTGTATCAACTTTAACACCTTTTTCCGCCGCAATTTCAACGGTTAATTCCAAAGGAAATCCAAATGTATCATACAGTTTAAAAGCATTTTCGCCGTCTATAATTTTATTACTCTGCATTAATTCTTCAAGAAGTTTATAGCCTCTGTCTAGTGTGATTTTAAATCTTTCTTCTTCCTGTTTAATTATGGATTTAATTTTATCCGCATTCTTTAATAAATCGGGATAAGTTTCTTTATATTGATTTATAACCGTATCTACAATTTCGCTTAAAAACGGCAGTTCAAGTCCTAACAGTTTACCGTGGCGCAGAGCCCGTCTTAATATCATTCTTAATACGTAGCTCCTGCCCTCGTTACCCGGTATAACTCCGTCATTTATCATAAATGTAACACATCTTGCGTGGTCGGTAATTATACGAAGCGAGATATCGGTTTTATGATTTTGTTTATATGGTACTTTTGCCATATCCGATACTTTTTGCAATATGGGAAAGAGTAAATCCGTTTCAAATGTTGATTCTTTACCTTGTACAACCATTGCAATACGCTCTAAGCCCATGCCTGTATCAACATTTTTCTTCTCAAGAGGCGAGAAGTTGCCCTCCTCATCTTGGAATAATTCCGTGAATACAAGGTTCCATATTTCAACCCACCTGTCACATTCGCAGGTAGCAATAGAACAGTTATCTGAACACTTTAAATGTTCGCCCAAATCGTAGTGAATTTCACTGCAAGGTCCGCAAGAGCCTGTTGCTCCGGGAGGCCCCCAGAAGTTATCTTTCTTACCTTTTCTGATAACTCTTTCAGGCGCAATACCAACATCTTTTGTCCAAATATCATAAGCCTCATCATCAGATTCATATATTGTTATCCAGAGCCTTGCGGGGTCTAATTTCAAATAATTTGTAACAAAATCCCATGCCCAAGGTATAACATCTTTTTTATAATAGTCACCGAATGCAAAATTTCCTAACATCTCAAAAAACGTATGATGCCTCGGTGTTCTGCCGACATTTTCAATATCGGAGTCTTTACCGCCCGCTCTTGCGCATTTCTGGCATGATACTGCTCTTGGCGGATTATACGGCGGTTTTTCAAGCCCTAAATAGTACGGTAAAAATTGAAGCATTCCCGCTGTTGTTAGTAATACCGTCGGATTATCGGGTACTAAACTTGAGCTTGCTACTTCCGTTGACTGATGTTTATCTCTAAAAAATTCTATAAATGCTTTTCTTATTTCATTTCCGCTAAGAGGTTTTGTCATTATTTATTC
>CANPYB010000056.1 GCA_947587605.1 Candidatus Gastranaerophilales bacterium | reverse complement strand
GCTAACAAAACAGGCTATAATATTGAATCTCCGACAGGTAAAATAATATTTCAACCGAATATGTTAATCGGCTATACATTCTTAAATACTTTTGATTATACAAATTCATCAGGAGTTAGGATTGATAATAAAAATCCCGTTAATGTTCTTCAATTATCACCCGGATTAAAATTAATATATAATTCTGAAAGCGGATGGCAGCCGTATTTAGGAGTAAATATGGTTTGGAATTTAATAAACAATTCTAAAGTTACAGCAAATGATGTCATATTGCCCGAAATGTCAATTAAACCATATATTGAATACGGAGCAGGTGTTCAAAAAAAAGTTGAAGATAATTTTATGCTGTTTAGTCAAGCTATGGTACAAAACGGCGGGAGAAACGGGATTGCGTTAACAGGCGGTTTAAGGTGGGCTGTCGGAAAAAATTAATCGCTTAAGTATATTATTTTCTTAAGAATGTTTTGATTTTTCCCACAAATATGCTGTTTTTATGCTATCCTCAAGACTTTTGGCAGGAGCCCAGCCAAGCTGTTTTTTAGCTTTTTCGCTGTTTGCGATTAAAATAGCCGCATCGCCCTCGCGCCTGTCTATTGTTTCTACTTTTATTTCTCTGCCCGTTACGGATTTTGCGGTATCAAAAATCTCTTTTACACTGCTTCCGTTACTTGTACCGATATTAAAATAATCGGATTTGTTATTTTGTTTTAAGTAATTATACGCTTTTACGTGAGCTGTTGCCATATCTTCAACATTTACATAATCTCTAATGCAGGTTCCGTCAAAGGTATCATAATCATTACCGAAAATTTTAAATGTTTTATCCTTTTCAAAAACTGATTTTAATATATTCGGGATTAAATGAGTTTCGGGTTCATGCCATTCGCCTATTCTTGTTTGGCTGTCCGCCCCTGCAACATTAAAATATCTTAATCTTATTGATTTTAAACCGTATGCCCTGTCATAATCTTCAAGTATTTGTTCTATCATTAACTTAGTCCTGCCGTAAGGGTTAACAGGATTTTTCGGGTGCTTTTCATCTAAGGGAGTATATTTAGGTTCACCGTATATTGCGCAGGTTGATGAAAATACTATTTTTTTAACATCGTATTTTACCATTGTATCAAACAGGTTTAAGGAGCCTAATATGTTGTTTCTATAATATTTAGCGGGATTTTTAACACTCTCCTCCACCTGTATACAGCCTGCAAAGTGAATAACAGTATCTATTTTATCTTTTTTAAAAACTTCTTCTATATCTTGAATATTTCTTAAATCGCCTTTTATAAATTCAACTCTGCCCGCTTGCTTTAAAGAATTTATTGTTTCAATATGTCCGTTTTCAAGATTATCAAATATAATAATATTTTCGCCTTGATTTAAAAATTCCAGCGCGCAATGACTGCCGATATAACCTGCTCCGCCCGTAATTAATATCATATTTACGCTTCCTGCTTTTCTGCTTCTTGCGGCTTATTTAAGACAATCTGCGGGAACGGGATTTCTATTCCCTCTTTTTCAAACCGTTCTTTTACCATTTGATTAAATTTGCGCTTTATCATCCACTGTTCATGCGGAGTTGTTTTTATTCTGCATAATATTTCCACGGATGAATCGTAAAATTCGTTTAATCCGAATACTTCTATTTCCGATAAAACATACTTTCCGTATTCGGGCATATTTTTGAGCTCTTGACCAAGTTCTTTTAATACATGTATTGCCCGGGTAATATTTGTTTTATATGCAACAGAAATATGAAACAACGGCATTGAATAATCCTTTGTTTGATTAATGATTGTATCAATCTGTCCGTTGCGCAAAAAATGAACATCGCCGTTAAAGGTTCTTATAATAATCATTGTAAGGGTAACCTTTTCAACCGTACCCGTTGAATTATTTATGGTAACAAAGTCCCCGACACGAACCTGCCCCGATAAAATTATTGAAAGCCCCGTAAATAAATCTTCCACAAACTTTTTACCGCCAAAACCGACTGCAACACCAAGAACCCCCGCTGTCGCAAGTATAGGCTTCATATCTATTCCGAAATTTCCCAATATATTTGTTGCAAAAAACAGTATTAATATTGCGTCTATAAGATATACACCTAACTGCCTAATTGTTGCATACTGTTTTCTTGTTTCGGGGTGTGATATTCTTGAAATGAGCTTATCAAAAAACAATTGAACCGCTTTATTTATTAATCTTATTGTTATTAAAAATAAGATTAGCTCCATAATTGATTTTCCTATTAAGAAAAAATCAATTTTATCGGTATGTTTAAGTATTAATTGCTTTATAACTTCATCCATAAAATTTATCCTTTTATTTAATTAAGATTTCAAAGTAAAAATTAGTCAATAGGACTGCTTTCTTTAATTTTACCCCAATCGGGATAATAATAAACAGTAACCGTGTCATCCTCCGTAATAGAAGCATTCCCGCCCAATATAAAGTTAGTTAAAGACCCGACCCCGGGTATTGGAGTAAGCGCCCATTTTATCGGATATACCATTAATGACAAATTTAACCCTCGTTTTTTATAAAATCCTTTAATCTTAGCACTGTCGATACCTGCAATATGATAATTGTCTATTATAATCGCAGCCGGTATTCCGTTCATTCCTCGGCTTAAATAGCTGTCTACGGCTGCTTTAACAATACTGCCTTGTTTTAAAATAACTTCTCCGTTGTATTTTACATTTTGTCTTACTTTAAATGTTAAAGGCTGATTATCATATATTCCGTCTTTTTTTGTTGTGATTTTTTCTGTTATTTTTAGTTTTATCGGAATACAGTTAAAACTTTCGTAATTATAATTTAAGTTGGTAATCGGTTTTGCGGGTTTGATATCTTTTAAAAGCTCATCCATAACTTCATCCTGCACTATCGCAAAACAATTATTTCCCAATAATAAAAAAGCAAGTAAAACTATTAATCTATTCATAATCAACTGCCTTTTTTGACCCCGATTTAACTTTTTCCATTAGTTTCTTTCGGTTTTCAAGCGAAGTTAACAAAAAATTTTGATACGCTTCATTTTCTAAATATTCGTTATGCTTCAAATAATAAGGATACTTTATGTAAATATATTCATAAACATGAGCAAGCCTTTTTGAAGTTAAATTTGTTCTGCCGAACCTGTCAAAACGCTTTTGCGGATAGGCTTTATTCATATACGTAATTAACGCAAGCGGATTATATCCTGCTTTTACCATAAAATCTACCGCTCTTTTATCAAAATAAATTTCATACTTTTTAGGTGCGCACTTAATTTGAACAGAGGAAACCATACCGCGCCAAACTCCCGTGTATGATTCTGCGGTTTTACATATTTCGCGAGCTAAAAATGCCGCTATCTCATCATCATCCGAGGCAAATTGAATTGATTTATCATAAGCAATAATTTGCCGTTTTGTAAGCCCCGGCTCTAAATTTAATTTACTGTTTTTGCTGTTATAGACAAAAATCATTCTTACATCTATTTTATTGGCATTTAATAATCTTAAGCCGATATCACTAATACGCTTTTGTATATACATATCATTAATTATTTCGGCTGAAGAAACCTCTTTTGCCGAGGCAGTATTTACCGTTCCATAAATCAATATTAAAAGTGCAAAAATAAATCCTAATATCTTTTTCATACTTATTTCCCGTTTAATTATCCGACTATTATTATAACTAAAACGGACTGCTTTTAACAGTCCGTTTACAATTTATATTTTAATAAGTAAAAATGAAGTATCTTTCAGTGCTTTAATTGAATGCAGGGTATCTTTTTCAAACAAGAACAACTGTCCTTTTTTTAGTTTATATTTTCTTCCGTTTTCATCATCTTCATCAGGCAAATCACATCCGCATGCCTGGCAGGCACAATTTGAATCTTGAGGGAAATTTATCTCCAGTTCTCCGTCAATAATAAAGATTGTAACATTTGTATGCGCCATGTGAGGCTCAAGTTCCTGATGTTTTTTTAACGCAACAAGTTTTAAATGAGCGCCGTTATTCTCCATTAAATCTACCATTTCTCTGTCTGCTTCTTTTAAATCAATTAAATCTTCCACTTCGAGAGTTTTATAAAGCATAGTTAATCTCCTTTCTTATAATTAGGTTCGCACTCATACCCCGACACCTCATCGGTAGATGAATGCTCACTTTTTAACATTATTTGTTAATTTTAATTTATTTTCTATGGTATTTCATTGCCGAAAAGTTTATAATTCGGATATGGATGAAATTATTAAAAGCAAACAATTTAAAATATTGAAATGGATTTTCATTGCCGTAAGCGTAATATACATTGTATATGCAACGGTTACAATGCGCGGAATGTATGAAGACGGCGGATTTTATATGATAATGCAGCTTGAAAACATGGCAAATCATAAGTTAGCAATAACTTTTGACCCGTCACACCCAAGATTTTTTATGCTCGCAATCCCGCAGTTATTTACTACTTTTTGTTATGAAATATTATTTATTCACAGCAAAAAAGCACTTATGATGATTTATACCTTTGCTCAATTTGCATTTCCGTTTTTGGCGCTTATTTGGAATTACAAACTGTCAAAGCGCACAAAAAAGTTTGATATATTTTTCTGGTCTTTATTTATTTACGGAGCCTTAAATATAACATTTTCAATATTTTCTGTAGTAGAAAGCCTGCTTGGCGCTATGCTTTGTTTTATTTTATGGAATTACCTTGCAGGTGAAATCGAATATACAAAAAAAGATATTGCAGTAATTATATTTCTTATAACAATGATGTTTGCTTCTTATGAATATATTGCGGTTTTAGGAATAATCTTTTTTATAGCATCTTTTTATTATGCTTTAAAAAATGACAACGAGAAAACTCAGTTAATAAAAACCATTATAGGCCGGGGCTCATTATTGGCAGCCGTTTTTAATATTGTTTATATGATTAAAGTCCCCGGTGAAAGCGGTGAAATTTTAAGATTTTTAAAAGAGGCGCACGATTTTATTCCATACTGCCTTAATATGAATTTGTTAATTTCAGTTGTAACGGTTATCTTACTTATTATATTCGCATTTAAAAAAGAACAAATCAGTTTAAAAACCATAACTTTAATATCATTAATATATGTATATTTATTAATAAGATTACATAACACCCCTTTAATGTCCGTATATCCGATGTGGGAACAGCATTTTAGAACCATTCCATGTTATATTATGCCGATAGTATTCCTAATAATGTATTTAACCGACAGGTTTGGCGGGATTAAAAATCCAAATAAATATTTGAATTTAATTTGCATAGTTTTATTATGTACCATTACACAAACGATATGGCAAAATGAAAATACTTATTGGTGGGATAACAATATACAATATATGCGCTCAGAGTTAAATAAAGTTGACAATTTACTCTATATCCCCTCGGAACATGAAGAAATATCAAGTTTTCATAATGATAAACTGCGAAGATACATTTGGCACGGCATATATGCCCCCACAAGCATTTTATTTTCCGATAATTATGAGCAAAAAACTCTGCTTATGAATTACGATGAATGCCAAGACAACGGGAATTTAAACTTTAGAGAATGGCTATATATACCTAAAAACAGGGAAAATCAAATGGCAGTTCCTTACGGCGGTTTTATAAGCATAAAAAATGAATTTTGGGATTTAACCTCATGCGCTAAAGCGCTTGATAAATATAATAAAGAACATCAAATCCAAACAAGAGAAAATCTGATATAATAAAAATATGAAAGAAACAGTAAAAAACATACTGGAAAAATACATAAATATAAGCTGTGAAAGCACAATAATCGTAGGATTTTCGGGCGGTTGGGATTCCATGTGTTTACTTGATATAATGAATAAATTATCCCGCGAATACGGATTTTTACTGGTAGCAGCTCACCTTAATCATAATTGGAGAGGGAAAGAATCCGAAGCAGAAAAAGAAAGATGTCTTGCATTTTGCGAAGAAAATGATATTACGTTTATATCGGATACTCTGGCAGAGGGCATGAAAGCGTCAGAGCTTGTTGCAAGAGAGATGAGATATGACTTTTTTAAACGCTGTGCGGAAGAATTTGAAGCTGACGCTATCTTAACCGCACATACAAAAAGCGACAACGCGGAAACAATTTTATACAGAATTATAAAAGGAACAGGCTTAAACGGACTTGAGGGTATACGTGAAGTCCGCGATTTGGGAGGTTTTAAAGTAATTCGTCCCATATTGAATTTTTCACGTAAAGACATAGAAGAATACTGCATAAAAAATGAATTATATCCGAATAATGATTCTAGCAATGTGAACACAAAATATGCCCGAAATAATATCCGCCACAATATTATGCCTGCAATAAAATTAATAAATCCGAATATAGAAAACTCATTAATCACGCTTGCGGAAATAGCTTCGGGCAATAACAAAGTAATAAACGAGTTAATGGAAAATATTGAAAAACAAATAACCATAGGCAACAAATGGCTTACACAAAACTTTTTAATATTAAATTCCGCAATAAAACAGCATTTTATATATAAACTGCTGGTAAAAAACGAGCTTGAACCGAGTTTTACAAAAATACAAGAATTAATAAATTTTATATCCGAAAACAGAAATTCAAAAACAGGAAAAACTCTTTCAATAACAAATGACTTATGGCTTTTTGTATCACACAAATATACATATTTCATCCACTCCGATAACTATGAAAAAATTGAAGAAGAAATAAAAATTGAAGGAACAGGCGAATACATTATCGGCGGAAAATACAAAGTAAAAATAGAAAAGAATAATCACAAACCCGAAAAATATCCGAAAGCAATAAGCCCCGAGGCTTATGCGGATATAAAAGATGAAATGTTCCCCTTAACCCTGCGTTCGCGCCGAAACGGAGATATAATTCAGCCGTTTGGTATGCAGGGAAAAATGAAGTTGAAAAAATATTTTATAAATAAAAATATTCCCGAACACGACAGAGATAAAATTTTATTATTATGCAAAGATAAAGAAGTATTATGGGCAATAGAATGCGGAGTAAGCGAAAAATTACGCGCCGAGGATATTCCGCAATACAAACTCACCTTGGAGAAATTAAACAATGAATGAAGATAATATTAATTTAAACAACATTAAAGTATTAATAACCGAAGCGGAAATACAAAATAAATTAAAAACACTGGCTGAAAAAATAGAAAAAGAATTTCCCATAAATGAAGAAATATGCGTAATATGCGTACTCAAAGGCTCTGTAATGTTTTGTGCGGATTTGGTAAAACACTTGAAAAACATGGTGCAAATGGAATTTATAAGAATTTCAAGCTACGGAAATGAAACAAAGTCATCAAATAATCTGCAGGCAATAGATTTAACACTGCCTAACTTAGCCGATAAAAATGTGTTAATCGTTGAAGATATAATAGATACAGGGCTTACGGCAAGATTTTTAACGGATTTATTTAAAATTAAACATCATCCTAAAAAAGTATTATTTATATCGTTATTAAATAAAAAATGTGCCAGACAGGTAGAAATCGAACCCGACTACTACGGATTTGAAGTGGATGATAAATTTGTAGTGGGCTACGGATTAGATTATAAAGGATATTTTAGAAATCTGCCGTATATCGGTTATTTTCCTAATTAATCCTATGCCGAAAAAATATAGTTTTAAACTGAAATAATATAAATTTTAATCTGATTTTATAAATACTTTTATTTTTCCGTGCAAAAATGACAGCCTCATTGTATTTATGAGTGCAGTATTTAACGGCAGATTTAACTTTTTGAATATCTAATTCAATTGTTGTATCAGTTTGAAAAACCATAACAAATTATTATTATTTTCCTTACAATAACAATAAAGTAAAAAAATAAGTTAAAATTCCAAAAAAATGAAAAATTGTTACAAAGTTAACAATTATTCTTCAACAACATCTTTCATTGCAACATTTTTAAGTTTTTTTTCAATTTTTCTGTTCCAAGGTAAATCCTGCCTAAAAATATACTCATAACCCGTAACTTCACCTTTAGAAAAAGAATGGAGCTGTTCGTCGCAAAGCATTTCAAAGTCTTTTTGAAGTTTAAGAGTAAATTCATGCCTGTCAAATTTAGCATTTTCGGCAGTAATAATAATAGGCTCACCGACTTGCGCCAAACATTCTGGTCTGTCCTCACGCAAAAAGGTATAATTAACCGCAAGCGGAATAAGATTAACCCCGCCGTGTTTTTTAGCTACATTTTGAGCTATATAAGCCAAGCCCGTTTGAAATTCAATAGGTCTGAAATTCGGCGGTTTAACAATACCTTGAGGAAAAATCCAAAACCCCAAATCCGGCTCTTTAAGATTATCCACAATATATTTTAATGAAATCATAGCTGCCTGTGCCGAAGCCTTATTAACAGGGAAAGCACCTATAAATGAAAACAGGGGAAATCTGTTCATTTCTTCAATCATCATACGCGGTTTAACTTTAAAAGCTCTGCGCATAAGGTTATATCCTACAATCCCGTCCCACCAATTCATGTGAGGTGCATATATAATACTCGGAAAGTTTTTATCACGTTTTTCATTAAATGCTTCAAGATTTTTTATTCTAAGCGCATAAAATCTGTGGCTGAGCATTCTAAAAAATACCAAATCTGCAATCCAAGTCCAAAAAGCATAATTGTGAGCTTTTCTGAATTTTTCTTTACGATTTCTCAGCCTTGTCGGCGGAATATCGGAATATAATTTTTCTGTCTTTTGCATACTTCAATTAACCAATATAATTATAACATTTTTTTTGACAATCAATCAAAAATCTCTTTTACACTAACAGAATGTAAATTTTTCATATCATCAAGTTTTTTATAAACGCACAAAACGGGAGATTTATCGCAGCTGTATATTTTCGCCGAAATTTTAATATAATCGGCTTCATCATCCACTGTTTTATGACTATAGTCAATTATTTCGGGGAAAGTATCAATAAGTTTTTTATATACCACATCATAATCATTATATTTGCAGACAAAAGATAATTTAACTTTACGCATGTGTTTAAGATTTCCCGGTAATATTTTAAACTCAAAAATACGAATTAAAACAAGAACAGCAATAGCAAGAACAGTAGAAACAACAGCGATACTAATTTTACCGCAGCCGCATGCCATTCCGACAGCAGCGGCAATCCAAAGAGTTGAAGCGGTTGTAAGCCCCGTAACAGTTAGTCCTTGTCTTAAAACAGTACCCGCACCGATAAAACCAATACCCGTAATAATTTGAGCAGCGACTCTTGCTGGGTCACCCATAGGATAAAGGCTTACTGCCGTTGAAAATCCGTATATAGATAAAATCGTAAAAATACAAGAACCGAGGCAAACCATAATTTGAGTTCTCAATCCCGCCGATTTGTTTGTAAGTTCACGCTCTAAACCTATTGAAAAACCAAGGATAATAGATACTAATATTCTTATTAAAATATCAGCGTCCGCTATTTGAAAATAGTGTAAAAAGTCAGTCATTTAATTATCTTTCTCTGCTGTTAGGATCCACCGCATCTCTAATTGTATCACCAATCACATTAAAAGCTAAAACTGCAACAAAAATTAAAAAACCGGGAGTCAAAAGCCAAGGACGTGAAATAATATTAGCAAACTCTTGAGCTTCTTTCAACATATTACCCCAGCTGGCGTCGGGCTGTTGAATACCGAGCCCCAAAAAACTTAATCCCGATTCGGATAAAATATAAGACGGTACGCTTAAGGTCATCGCAACAATAACATAACTAAGTGTTTGAGGCAGAATATGATAAACAATTGTTCTGAAAGCAGAAGCTCCCATTGCCTCAGAAGCAGTTACAAATTCTCTTTTTTTGATAGAAAGCACCATACCTCTT
>CANPYB010000055.1 GCA_947587605.1 Candidatus Gastranaerophilales bacterium | reverse complement strand
TGCGAACATGGCAAATGTTGATACAAAAGGAATTTTTCCCGTGCATGCCAGCCCTGCTGCCGTTGTCATTAAATCTTGTTCGGCTATTCCTATATCAAAAAATCTTTCGGGAAATTCTTTAGCGAATATTTGTGTCTGTGTTGAGCAGGATAAATCCGCATCCAAGACTACAATATTTTTATTTTCTCTGCCGAGCTCCAGCAGAGTGTTTCCGTATGCGTTTCTGACCGATTTACATTCTCTTGTCATATTTAATTCCTCTCAACCAGTTCTTTTAGAGCCAAATCCATCTGTTCATCGTTTGGAGCTTTTCCGTGCCAGTTCGGATTGTTTTCCATAAATGAAATTCCTTTGCCTTTTACGGTGTGAGCAATAATTGCGGTTGGGTTTGTATTTGTTTTTGATGTAATTAACGCGTTATATATTTCATCATAATTATGACCGTCAATTTCAATGGTATCCCAGCCGAATGCTTTAAACTTTGAGTTAATATCTCCTAAAGACTTAACATTATCAGTTTCTCCGTCTATTTGCAGCCCGTTATAATCAATTATTGCGGTAATGTTATTAAGTTTATGATGAGCAGCATTCATTGCCGCTTCCCAAACGCTTCCTTCTTGGAGTTCTCCGTCACCCAACAGCACGTATACTCTGCTGTTAATTTTATCCAATCTTAAACCCAGAGCCATTCCGCATCCTATTGAAAGCCCCTGCCCCAATGAACCCGTGGATATTTCTATTCCTTTTAATTTGTTACAGCAGGGATGCCCTTGAAGATTAGAACCTAATTTTCTGAAAGTCAAAAGTTCTTCTTCTTTTATATATCCGCATTGCGCCATTACGGAATATAATGCCGCAGAGGCATGTCCTTTTGAAAGAATAAATCTGTCACGATTTTTATAATTAGGATTTTTCTCGCATTCGCAGTAATGAATCATTACTTTTGTAAAAAGTACGTTTAATATGTCACAGCAGGAAAGTGCACCTCCCGGATGTCCTGATTTTGCGGAATGTATCATTTTTAAAATATTTTTTCTCATATTTAATGATACTTTTTTTAATTCTTCAAGTTCTGATGACGAAAATTTATTAACCATTGAATACAAATACCCCTTTGAGTGATTATTTTTTCATATCCATTATAGCCTTAATTAAAAATAACGGCAAAGTCTTATAAATTCTTTTCAATCTTTCGGGTTGTTTAATTGTTCGATACAGCCATTCAAAACCTGTTTTTTGGAATATTTCGGGCGCTCTTTCAACCTTGCCTGCCCACACGTCAAAAGCTCCCCCTATTCCTATAAATGTGCTTTGAGGCAGTCTTGTTTTGCATTTATTTATAAAGTAATCCTGTTTGGGTGAGCCTGTTGCCACTAATACCAATGCGGGGGAAGAATTAACAAGATTGTTTATAATCTCGTCTTCTTCTGTTTCGTTAAAATATCCGTTATGAGTGTATACAATTTTTATTCCGTTATATTTCAGCTCAAGATTTTTTTTTGCTTCAATTATTACTTCTTCTTTTGCACCGATTAATGCAATGGTTTCATTTTCAGAGGCACAGTATTTTATTAGATTTTCCGCAAAATCAACTCCCGGTATTCTTTCTTGATGCACTTTTTTAAGTTTAAGCGCTATTTTTATTCCTATTCCGTCTGCCGTAACCAAATCAGCCTCTTTAATTATATTTGCAAGCTCATTGTCTTTATGTGCCTGTTCAATTATTTCGGGATTTATTGTTATTATGTGCATTCCTTGTTTATTTTTAATACTTTCTGAAACAAGATTTAATGCATTATTATATGTAATAATATCAACATCAAAACCTAAAACTTTTTCTGTTTTTCTTTCCATATTATAAATTTACCGTATTCATCAGTTTTTCTTTAAGTTCATTAGCGCTGTCTTCATAGCCTGTTCTGCCCATAAGCGCATAAGTATAATTTTTTGACTGCTCAACTCCCGGCTGATTAAATGCGTCTATATTATACAAAGCACCCGTAATTGCTGTTTGAACTTCAAACATATAAAGCAATTGTCCGAGGTAATACGGAGTTACCTTTGGAATTGTTATTGTTACATTCGGGCGTTTATAATCTATTAATGAGGCAGTTGTTGAATCAGCTTCGGCGCTAAACAGTTTGTTCATAGTTTTTCCGCCAAGATAACTTATTCCCGTATATTCAAAAATATTAGGAATATCAAGAGTTGTGTCAAATTCTTTTACTCTTAAAAAGTTAATTATTTTATCGTTCGGTCCTTCGTTATAAAGCTGAATTTGTGAGTGCTGGTCTGTAACTCCGAGCGCTTTTACGGGTGTCTGCCCTGTATTTACTATGTTATTATTTTTATCACGCTCTTTGCCCAGTGATTCTGCCCATAACTGGCAGTACCAATCGGCTACGTATCTTAATCTGTTTGAATATGGCATCATAACAGATATGTTTTTACCTTTTTTTACATCCATTATGAAGTGTATCAGTGCATTTTGAGCAGCAATGTTGCAGTTTATATCGGTATTTTTCAAGGCTAAATCCATATCCTTTATGCCTTGAGTTATTTCTTCTATATTAAGCCCGACAAGCGCCATAGGAAGTAATCCTACCGCAGAAAATACCGAAAATCTGCCCTCTATGTCATCGGGAATATAAAAAGTTTTATACCCCTCCTGGTCAGAGAGCTGTTTTAATATTCCGATATTTTTATCGGTAGTCGCAATAATATTTTTTCGATAGTCATCGCCGAGTTCTTTTTCCATAAGCTCTTTTAGTACCATATATTGAGCCATGACCTCTGCCGTTGAACCCGATTTTGTTACTACGTTTACAAGAGTCTTTTTTAAATCAAGTATTTGTAATAGTGAGTTCATTTGGTCGGGGTCTATATTGTCAAGGAAAAATATTCTGGGATAATTATTTCTCTGTTCTTTTGTTAATAAATTCCAATAAGGCGGCAATAATGCTTCACATACGGCTTTACCGCCCAATGATGAACCTCCCATTCCTAATATCAATATATTATCAAAACGATTTTCAACCATTGCAGCAAATTCTTTAACGTACCAGAGCGTTTCTTCATTGTATCCGAGGTTCATCCATTGCAGTTTCTGCCCTGCTTTATCTTTGTTTGAATTTAAGTCCGCAATAATTCTGTGTATTGTTTCGCGGTAATTATTAAATTCTTCTTCAATATCAAGTCCGTTTTCACTTCCGATTATTTCTTTTTTAATGTTTCGATAGTCAAATTCTATCATTCAGTCCTCGCTTTATATTTTGGGCAGTATACCCTTAATCTCCTGTTATTATTTTACATGCTTATTTTTATTTTTAAATAATTTTTAATTAAGATTTAACATATTTAAAACTTTAATGTAATATTTTCTTATGCGTGAACTTGATTTTTTAAATATAATTAATTCCAAACTTAGTGACAATTCTTTAATCGGTGATGACTGCGCGTATCTTAAAGAGTTCGGACTTTTTGTTACTCATGATACGCTTGTTGAGGATGTTCATTTTTCCATGTATACAACTTCGCCTTATCAATTGGGGATTAAGGCTGTGAATGCAAATTTGAGCGATCTCGCTTCTGCGCTTGCAAAACCATTGTATATTACGGTTTCCATATCTGTTCCTAATACCGTTAAGGATTTATTTGTATCTGAATTATACAAAGCAATTAATGATGTCTGCTCATTATACGGTATAAAAGTTGCGGGCGGAGATATTACTTCTTCGGATAAAATTGTAATATCAATTTGCGCTATAGGTAAAAAGGTCTCTGATTATTTAGTTTCACGCTCATTTGCGAAAAAAGATTACTATATAGTTACAACGGGGCAGTTAGGAAACAGCAGTGCAGGTTTGTTTGCATTAATGAATTTTTTATATGCTGATGATTTCTTAAAAAAATCTCATTTGGAACCGCAGGCAAGAGTTTATGAAGCGCTTGAACTTTCAAAAATTATAAATTCCGATATCGCCGGTATGGATACATCTGACGGCCTTATTGACAGCTTGTATAAAATTGCGTGTGCAAGCAAACATTCAATTGAACTTGATTTTAACAAAATTCCCGTAAGCAGCCAGCTTCTTGAATTTTCTAAACAAAATAATCTCGATTATAAAAATTTTGTTTTGTGGGGCGGTGAGGATTTTGAACTTGTTTTTGCCTTGAGCGAAGAAATATATGAAAAACTCAGTGATAAATTTCACCTTATAGGCAGAGTTTTAAATAAAGATAATAACCCTTCCGTTTATGTAAATTACTCTAATTCCTCGCAAGAGATTACAAAATCTGTGTTTGAACGGAATTCATTTAATCATTTTAAAAATAGTTTGTAAACAAAAATAAAGATTATTTTAATTTTTAGCAAAAAATAATTTTTTATAGTTTGATGTTAGTGTAGAGATTAATGGATATTGATTATGAATATACTGGCCGCAAACACAGCAACTCCGACGCAAAGAGCAGCATGCTGCGCCGATAATCTCCAAAGTTTAAAGTGTCCTTCCTCAAAAGTAAAAACATCAATTTTTTATACAAATGATATACACGGTCAAATTCCGAAAATGGAACGACTTTATTCCGCGGGAATACAAAGTCAGCTTGCAGCTAAGCAAACAGGTGCAGATTTCTTTAAATTGTCATCGGGAGATACATTTATAGGTTCTGATAAAAACAGAAATAAAGCTGCCGCACAATTTATAGATATGTCTGGTTATGATGCGGAAACATTAGGCAATCATGAATTTGATATAACGGCTTCAATCTGCGGAGATTTATTAAAAAATTCTTCGGTTAAAATACTTGGGATGAATTCTAATTTCCCTAATCAAACTTCAGAATTGGCAAAGAAAGTTTTGCGTTCTGCCGTTATTGAGAAACCAAACGGTGAAAAATACGGTTTGATTGGTATTCAACCGCCCGATATGACTTCAAGAATTAGAGATAAAGAAGTCTTGGAAGGTGTAACCATTGATGATAAAGAGCAGACTAAAGTTGAACTTCAACAGGAAGTTAATCAGTTAAGGGCGCAGGGAATTAATAAAATTATACTTTTATCACACGGCGGAAATACGCTTGAAAAAGAAATAGCTCAAAGTATTAGCGGTATTGATGTTATCTTGGGCGGGCATTCGCATGATTTAATCCGCGGTATAAAAGAGGGAGAAAATTTATTTTATTCACCCGAGGGAGAACCTGTTGTTATTACTCAAGCGGGACGCGACGGTAACAATTTCGGTGTTTTAAATCTTGAATTTAACGACAAAGGTCAAATAACCTATGTTCAGAATAATATTACGGAAACCAATGTCTATTCATCCAATTTAATTATGAAATCAGTAATTGATTCAATACTTGGAAAGTCGCCCGAAATAGGCAGGCTTGAATATGTTGATCCGCTTCCTGCAAATAACATTACGGAAGAAAATCCTTGGGCGGATTTTGTATCTGATGCAGTCAGAGAAGAACTTGGTGCTGACATTGTGCTTATAAACAGTGCAAACTTTAGAGGAAGCGTTGATACGGGCAGAGTCACCATTCGTGATATTCAAAGTATTTTCCCGTTTAATAATAAACTGTTTAAAGTAAGACTAAACGAAAAAGACCTTGTTGACGCAATAAGAGCCTGCGGAAAAACGTTGTCGGCGGAAAATAAAAAACCCGGAATAATGCAGGTTTCGGGTTTGACTTATGCTTTAGATGCGGCAGGTAATTTATTGGAATTAATGTTTATTGATTCACAAGGCAGAAAAAATGCAATAGATATAAATAATCCTAACCCAAATCATTATTTTACGGCAATATATGACGAATTTTTGGTAAGCGGCGGTGATAATCTTGATATGTTAAAGCGGAGCGACACGGATATAATTGAAAGATATACATTTGATAAAGATGTGCCGACCGTTGAACATATAAAATCTTTGCAGCAGCCTTTTTCTGTTAAAAAAGACGGCAGAATTCAAATAATTAAATAAATGTAATCTTTATAAATATTTAATTTGACCTTTAATCTCTTATTTTTTAAAATAAAAACAGAAAGTTTTGGAGTATATAAAAATGAGATTACATAATGTAGCAGTTATAGGCTGCGGAATATGGGGAAAAAACGTAGTAAGAAATTTTTATAATCTTAATGCACTTCATACTGTGTGTGATTTGGATGAAGAAAATCGAAAGAATTTAAAACAGCAATATCCCGATGTAAATATTATTGCTAATTCAAACGAAGTATTTGAAAATCCCGAAATAAATGCAGTGGCTGTAGTTACGCCGAGTCATACTCATTATAAAATAGTAAAAAAAGCAATTGAATCGGGCAAACATGTATATGTGGAAAAACCAATTTCGACTGTCAGTGCGGAAGCAAGAGATTTAACCGAGCTTGCGGATAAAAATAATATGGTATTAATGGTGGGGCATTTATTAATGTATCATCCTGCCGTAAACAGATTAAAAATGCTTATTGAAGAAGGTGCATTGGGTGAAATCCGCTATGTTCAAAGTGACAGATTAAATATAAATCATTTTAAAAACGACAGAAGTGTTATGTGGGATTTAGCACCGCATGATGTATCCATGACAAGTTATGTATTGGGAAAAGAACCTGTTAGAGTTATAAGTGCCGTCGGTGCTTCATCGGATAATAACGATATTATGGATATAACACATGTAACAATTGAATATGAGGGCGGAATAATTGCTCATATATCTGACAGCTGGATACATCCGCAAAAACGTGTAAACCTGCTTGTAAGAGGAACAAAGGCTACCGCAATATTTGATGATACGCTTGCCGAAAATAAACTTCAAATTTTTGAAAGTTCATCACCTAAGGTATCAAAAAATGAAGTGCTTGATTATATTGAAATTGAACCGTTAAAGTTGGAATGCCAGCATTTCTTAACCTGCATAGAACAAGGAAAACATGCAAGAAGCGACGGGCATAACGGGTTTAATGTCGTAAAAGTTTTGGAAGAAGCTGAAAAAATTATGCTTGGAGAAAGGGTAAAACGATTGGATAATGTAAATTTTGCTCTTTCAAGAAGCAAAAAAAATTAAAGAGGTTAGAATGGCAAATTTATTGACAATATTAAGAATGATTTTGGCGGTTGTTGCAATTGAATTTTTATTTACGGGCAATCCGGCATTAAATATAACGGCTGTATTCTTGACTTTGTTTGTAATTATCTTAGACGGCTTGGACGGAGTTGTTGCAAGGGCATTAAATGAACAGTCAAAATTCGGTTCAGTTTTTGATATTTTAGGCGACAGAGTTGTTGAAAATTTATATTGGATTGCTTTTGCCGTAATAGGAACGGTTGGTGTCTGGGTGCCTATGGTTGTTGTTACAAGGGGAATTTTAACAGACGGAATGCGAAGTATTGCACTTTCGCAAGGGTATACGGCATTCGGTTCATCAACAATGATGAAAAATAAACTGTGTCATTTCTTAACTGCTTCCAGATTTTCACGTGCGGTATACGGAACGGCAAAAACGCTTGTTTTCTTAATGCTTATTATAGCTTATATACCTAACCTTGAGTTTTATAACGGTATGAGTGTTGAAATTTTTTCAATCTACGGTTCAATACAGCCTTGTTTAATTAAAATTGCCGACGTGCTTGTTTATGTAACGGTAGGTATGTGTATAATAAGGGGTATACCTGTTTTAATCGAAAGTAAAAGATTTTTGGATAATGATAAACAGCAAGTTTAATATTGTATTGTATGAACCCGAAATTCCGCAAAATACGGGGAATATCGCCAGATTGTGCGCGTGCAGCGGGGCTGATTTATATCTTGTCGGTAAACTTGGATTTTCGCTTTCGGATAAATATTTAAAGCGTGCGGGACTCGATTATTGGGACAGTGTAAATATAAATAAATATAATAATCTTGATGACTTGCTTAATGAATTCCCAAATTCTGACTTTTATTATTTAACTACTAAATCAAAAAACAAATATACAGGTTGCAATTTCAAAGAGGGTGATTTTTTTGTATTCGGTCCTGAAACAAGAGGATTGCCCGAATCCTTACTTAAAAAATATGCTGATAAAGCAATAACAATTCCAATGGCAGACGGTCAGCGGAGTCTTAACTTATCAAACTCCGTTGCGATAGTATTATATGAGGCTATAAGACAAAATGGTTAAATATATTGATAAAAAACTTGTTTACGAACTCTTACCGGATAGGGATGAAAATTCTAATAAGGGCAGCTTTTATAAAATATTAAATATAGCGGGCAGTGTTAATTATTCAGGGGCCGCATATTTATCATCGATTTCGGCATTAAGGGCAGGAGGCGGGTTTTTGGCTCTTGCTTCGGTCGGGGATATTATATCTCGTATTGCTCCTAATATGCCGGAGGTCGTATATATTCCGCTTAAAGCAAATTTAAACGGGGCAATAAGTGCCGATAATAAAATTACAGACTTGAATGATTACCCTGTTATATCAATAGGATGCGGTATTACGACGGATACTGACGCTAAAAAGTTTACTCTTGATATACTTTCTAAAATTAATGAAAATCAAAATATCGTAATTGATGCGGATGCAATAAATAATATGGCTTCGACTGATGTTAAAATTGCTCTCAAAAATGCGATTATTACTCCGCATCCAAAGGAGTTATCAAGATTATTGAAAGTCAGTCTTGAAGAAATCCTTGAAAATCGCGAAAAATATGCAAGAATAACATCTCAAACTTATGATTGTATAACGGTTTTAAAAGGACATAACACAATTGTTACGGACGGAGAAGAAATATATATAAATACAACGGGTAATTCCGCGCTTGCAAAAGCAGGTTCGGGCGATGTTTTAACGGGGATAATCTCCGGGCTTCTTTCTCAAAAATTAAGCCTTTTAAACGCTGCTTTGCTTGGTGTTTATATTCATGGGCTATCGGGTGATATTGCAAGTGAAGATTTAACTAAATATTGCGTTTTGGCTTCGGATGTAACTGATTATATTCCTTTTGCTTTTAATGAAATTTTAAATATGGAGTAAATAATGGAAGTTGATATAAAAGCACTGCAAGATAAGATTAAAGAAAATCCAAACGATTTTAAAACCATTGAAAAATATGCAATTGCACTTTCCGATATGGGTCAAAATGAAGAAGCACTTAAAAATTTCATTTATTTAAGAAAAAATTTCCCCGAAAATGCTCAAGTTTTATATAACATAGGAATTATTCTTGAAAAATTAAAACGCTATGACGATGCTGTTAAGGCTTATGAAAAAGCATTTAATATCACCCCTGATGATACCGATATAATCTATAATCTGGCTTATGCATACATTCAAATAAAAAAATATGATGAGGCTGAAAAATTACTGCTTAAGGTTATAAAAAAAGATACTGAAGATAGTAATGCTTATTTCCATTTAGGCGAGATATATTCAAGGAAAAAACAGCATGATAATGCAATAAAATACCTTACAAAGGCTATTGAATATAATAATACGGATACAATAGCTCTTTTTTACCTTGCTTATGAATACAGCGAAATAAATAATATTGATAAGGCAATTGAGCTTTATAATAAAGTTATTGAATTAAATCATGATTACAGTTGGGCTTACTTTAATCTTGCGTCAATTTATTTGAAACTTGGTGAGGATGAAAAGGCAATAAATTATCTTCAAAGTACATTAAGTGCAAATCCTAAAGATATTGATGCGATAAAATTGCTTGTAAAAATATATTCAAAGCATAAAAATTTTGCGCGAGCCGAAAAATTTTTAAAGCAAGAGTGTGCTGTAATGCCCTTGAATGCTGATGTACATTATCTGCTTTCACAGGTTTATAAGTTATTAAACAGTCATGTTAATTATTTGAAGTATTTAAAATTGACGGAACGTAAAATATCGACATTTACAGGTGATAGCGAAAAATTAAAGCGGGAAATAAAAGAGGCGGAAACAAAAAATTAAAAACCGTGCCACTACCTATCGCGACATAAAAATATGGTTTTCTAAAACTTTATCTCCTCAATCAGTAACTACACCCGCAGTTTACGCCTTAGTGCTGC
>CANPYB010000054.1 GCA_947587605.1 Candidatus Gastranaerophilales bacterium | reverse complement strand
CAAAGAGAACTTATAATCGGCGACCGTCAAACGGGTAAAACAGCTATTGCAATTGATACAATAATAAATCAAAAAGGGAAAGACGTAATTTGTATATATGTTGCAATTGGTCAAAAAACATCAACAGTTGCTCAATTAGCAAAGACGTTAGAAAATTACGGAGCTATGGAATATTCTATTATAGTTTCGGCGCCCGCAAATGAATCTGCACCTACTCAATATATTGCGCCGTTTGCAGGCTGTGCTATTGCGGAAGAATTTATGGAGCAAGGTAAATCCGTATTAATAATATATGATGATTTGTCAAAGCACGCACAGGCATACCGTGCAATGAGCTTGTTATTAAAACGCCCCTCGGGTCGTGAGGCATACCCCGGTGATGTATTTTATCTGCACTCAAGACTGCTTGAGCGTGCATGTAAATTAAATGACGAACTGGGCGGAGGAAGCATAACCGCATTACCGATAATAGAAACGCAGGCGGGTGACGTATCAGCTTATATTCCGACAAACGTAATATCAATAACCGACGGGCAGATATTCTTGGAATCGGGTTTGTTTAATGCAGGTACAAGACCGGCCATAAATGCAGGTATTTCGGTATCACGTGTGGGCGGAGCTGCTCAAACAAAAGGTATTAAGCAGGTTGCGGGAAAATTAAGACTTGATTTGGCTCAATTTAGAGAGCTTGAAGCATTTGCTCAGTTCGCAAGCGACCTTGATAAAGCTACTAAAGACCAGTTAACCCGCGGGCAAAAATTAACGGAAGTTTTAAAACAGCCTCAATACTCGCCATTAAGTGTTGCACAGCAAGTTAGTATCTTGTTTGCCGCTAATGAGGGACTGCTTGATGATGTTGAAAATTCAAAAATAAGAGATTTTAAACTCGGCTGGTTTGATTATTTCGATTCAAATATGACCGAATTATCACAAAAACTCAATGACGGAGATAAACTCTCTGATGAAGATAAAACTCTTTTAACGGATAAATTAAATCATTACAAAACTAATTTCTTTAAATAGGGCAAAAAATGGCTAATTTAAAAAAGATAAGAACAAGGATAAATTCAATAGTAAGTACGCAGAAGATAACGCGTGCCATGAAAATGGTTGCGTCCGCAAAGGTAAAGAAGTTTGAAAACAAAGTAAAGGCTTCAAGACCTTTTACTTATGAACTTGAAAAAATGTTTTACAGACTGCTTCATTCAACAACCGAAATAGACGCGCGGGAAACTAATTTTAAAGAGCCCTTAAATAATTATCCCGTATTATTGCAGGAAAGAAAGATAAAAACGGTAGGATTGCTCATAATGACTTCTAATAAGGGGTTATCGGGAGCTTTTAATGCAAATGTAGTCAGATATACAATTAAAACAATTCAAGACTATGCCGAAAAAGGTATAAAATGCGAATTGTTTATTATCGGGCAAAAAGGATTTAATGCTTTAAAAAGATTGACGGATGATTATAATTTTACTATAGAGCAAAGTTATTTAACTTTTAGTGAAACACCTACATCATCGCAGGCAAGACTTGTCGCGGCGGATATGGCTCGTTCGTTTGTTAACGGCAATATTGATTCTATGGAGATAATAACAACAAGATTTAGAAATATGATGTCATATTCAGTTGAGAAATGGGATATTTTACCGCTTGATGAAATTCAAGAGGATTATACAAAAGAAGATAACACCGATATGGAAATAGAACCGAGTTTATCCAAGGTATTATCAGAGATAGTTCCTCTGTTTATATCAAGCATAATTTTTCAAGCAATGTTAGAATCAATAGCAAGTGAATTAGCTTCAAGGATGACAGCGATGTCAGCTGCATGTAATAATGCTGATGAGATGATACAAAAATTGACCGTTGAATACAATAAAGTCCGTCAAGCAATGATAACACAGGAAATAACTGAAATAACGGCAGGAAGTGCCTCTGTAAATAAATAACAAATATGAAGATAATAAATAAAACATTAATAGGAATGGGAATAGGTGCTGCAGTATTGATTGCGGGATATTATACCGCATTGATTTCACTGCCTAAAATTGTTGACTTAAATAAGTATAAAGATCAATTTTCTGCTCAAATAGAGCGTCAAACGGGGTTTAAAATTGATTGCGAGGATATATCTTTTATACGAAGTTTAACTCCGTATTTAAAAATACACATGTATCACACCGTAGTTTTATATCCGAATGATGAAATATTTTTAAAGCTAAAAGAGTCTGATTTAAAAGTAAAAATTCTTCCGCTGATTTTTAAACGCATTGAAATAAAGGATGCAAAACTCTCACGTCCGATAATAAATGTTACTTTATATAAGGATTTTTCAACTTCTCTTGAAAGATATATTAATAAAGATGCAAAATTTAATTCAAACGGATTTGAATTAAACGGTGCAATAACTGATACAATTTGTCAAAATTATAAAGTTAATATATCTGATGAAACAACGGGGAAATTATTTTATTTAGAGGGTGATGAGCTAAATTTAAAAGATATAAAAATTAATGAGCGGGCTCATTTGATATTAAAGGGCGCATTATATGAAAATAATACGGATTATTTAAAATACGATTTAGATATTACGGCGCCTTTAAACAGTGAAAAACAACAGTTTAAATTCTCGCCTTTTAAAACAATGTACGAATCCGAAATAAAAGGCAGCATAACGGGAAAACTTCAAATAAGTAAAACAGGCACGCTTGACGGAAATCTTAATATTAATAATTTGTCATTAAAAGCAGAAGATATTATTTTAAAAGATAATTCTTTAAATATGGAATTTAAAGGAGAGGAAGCTCAAATAAAAGCATTGCTTCATACTTCTAAAAAAGATAAAGCGGATATTTACGGTAAATTTAATTACGGCAAGAAAAAATATATTGATTTAAACACAAATGCAAAAAATATTAATTTAAAAAACTTATTTAAGATTTTATCTGCACTGAGCGAAAGTTTAAATGTTGATAATCCCGCAAAGGATTTAAAAATAAGCGGACTTTTGGATGCGGATTTTAGGGTAAATTCCGATTTTAAAAAATTAAAATCCTCGGGCAGTGCAAAAATAATTAATGCTGATATATCGCATGAAAAACTGCCGTATAAAATAACTAAAATTAATTCCGATATAAATATGGATAATAACAAGATTTATATTGAAAAAGCGCAGGCTTATGTAAATTCGACTCCCATAAATGTATTCGGCGATATAAACGAAGATATGTCAATGAATATAACCGCAAAATCTTCAAACTTAGAGTTAAAGAATATAATTAAATTATTTGATTTGGAAAAAAATATTCCCGTAAAAATCCAAAACGGGAAATTGTCTTTTAAGTCGGATATAACAGGGGTAATAAATAAGTCCGTTAAAGCTCAAACCACTGCAGAATTAACAAATTTGAAATTGTATGATGAAAAAAATAAGCTGCCTCTTAATGTTGAACATACAAATATTAATTTGAAAACCGAAAATGAAAAATATTTTGGGGATGTAAAATTAATCGGATTAATAACTAAAATAAATAAAAACGAAATTAAATCAAATGATTTTAACATAACTTTTGACGATAAAAAAATTCAAATACCAAAAAGCACAATACAATTATTAAATTCGCCCTTAGAAATAACGGGTGATATAGTAAACTACACAAAAATACCCGAAGTAAAAGTAAACTTTAAAGGCGGAATAAAATCTTCAGATTTGGCACAGATAATAAATGAATTTATAAAAGAACCGCATAAGGCTATAGGGACTTTGCAAACGCAAGGCAGTGTGACTGTTAAAGAAAATAAACCCGAAATATCAATATCGATGAGAGCAAATGCTCAAAATTATTTATCTTATGCCGTTATAAAGGAACTTTTAAATAAACCCTCATTGCTTAAATTAAATTTGGAAGCTGATAAAGACAATTTAACAATAAAAAATATAACATTATACGAAGATAATCCCGCAATAAAAAGTGAAGATAAATTAAAGAAAATAATAACTCTATCGGGCGGTTTAAAAACGGGTGCGGAGCCTGTTATGCGGGATATAAAAATTCAAATTCCGAATACTTTAAGCGCTGCTACAAATTTCTTTGGCGGAGAAGAATTTACGGTAAAAGCGGATATAACGGCAAATAATACGATAAAAGACCCGAAATTGAAAGGTGATGTAAAATTATACAGTTATAATTTAAAAAAATATTTAACTGCGGTAAAAAATGCCGATATAAATATTACTCCCGAAAATATAAGAATAATAGCTCCCGATGTTCAAATAAATACATCAAAAATAAATTTACTTGCAGATATTAATCCTGATATAAAAAATATGATAACCATAGATAATGTGCAGATGAACTGCGCAAATCTGGATGTAAATTCTTTGTATACTCTTATAAATAAAGAAGCATCGCCTTTCGCCCAATCGAATATAACCGTAAAAAAAGGAACGGCAACAATAAATAATTTCCAAGTAACGGATTTGAAAGCTAATGATATAAGCAGTGATTTTACGATTGAAAAGAATGTATTAAAAATAAGAAACATCCTTGCAAGGGCATATAACGGAACCGTCAGCGGAAATATTAATTATGATATACCTCACAGCAGGCTTGAAATAATGTTAAAAGGTCAAAACATAAGTTTAAAAGAATCATTATACGACTTATGTAAGCTGAGTGATAATATAGCGGGAACTTCGGATTTTGAAACTTCAATTTCAATGATATTGGGTAATTATGAAGATTTACTAAAATCATTGAACGGAAAAGTTGATTTTAAATCAAGAAACGGAAGAATGGGAACACTTGGCAAATTTGAATATTATTTAAACGCTCAAAATATTCTTTACAGAGGATTATTAAATACGACCATAAATCAAATAGCAAATGCACTTTCAAAAGATAACACAGCTCATTATCAAAGTGCGGAGGGAACAATAATCTTCCAAAACGGCTATTTGATAACCAACGGAATGAAAACAACCGGAAAAAATATGAGTTTATATATAACCGGAAGGAATAATATGCTTACAAATCTTGTAAATATTGATATATATGGCAGGATATCGGATGAAATAAAGCGAAAGCTGGGCTCATTTGCAGATGTTTCAATATCGGAGTTAATTTCGGGCAATGCTTCCAAAAAACAAAATAATATATTGACGGTAAATAATGATGTAATAGAAAAAATACCTCCGTTATATAATCAAGGGGAAACGAAAACCAATACATTTAAAGTAAATATATTCGGGAATATGAATTCATTAAATGCAATAAATTCATTTATGTGGATAGTGCCGAAAGATATGCCGATTGAAAATCAACAGGTACAAAATGAGTCGCTTCCCGATTTTTCGGATTTGTAAAAGAAAAGAGTTATTTTTCGATTACATCGGCTGATTGAAAATCGGAGTGTTCTTCAATAGGAATTTGAATGCGGTTATTAACAGTAAAAGTTGATTTAACGGGTTTAATGAATTGCTTATTAAATTCTTCGGTTTTAGCATAATTAAATTCATTTTCCCACTTAGCAACAACAATTGTAGCAAGGCAATTACCGATTAAATTAACGGTTGTTCTGCCCATATCAAGAATTTGGTCAATACCGAGCAGAATTGCGACCCCGATAATCGGGTATCCGAAGCCGGACAGTGTGCCTGCCAGAACAACAAGTGCTACTCTTGGCACACCTGCAATACCTTTACTTGTAAGCATTAAAGTTCCCATAATAAATAAAAGCTGAGTTGGAGCAAGCTCTATGCCAACAATCTGCAGTGAAAAAAGCATGGCAAGTGCTAAATATAAAGTTGAGCCGTCAAGGTTAAAAGTATAACCCGTAGGCATAACAAACCCTACAATATTTTTGGAAACCCCAAAACTTTCCATAATTTTCATAGCTTGAGGCAGAGCCGCCTCGGAGGTTGAAGTGGTAAATGCAAGAAGTGCAGGTTCTCTGATTGCACGCAGTACGGAAAAAACAGAAACTCCGACAATTCTGCAAGCAATGTTCATGATAACAAATAAGAATAAAACAAGTGCAAAATAAAGCGCACCTATAATTTTTGCATAGTTAAGCATAATTCCCATACCGCTTTCGGCGATAGTATAAGAAATTGCGCCAAAAACCCCAATCGGGGCAAAATTCATAACAAGGTGGGTGAACTTAAACATAATTTCCGATAACGAAGAAATGCAATTAAGAACGGGTTTTGCTTTTTCACCAGCAGCACAGATTGCAAGTGCAAAAAATATTGAAAATACGACTATTTGCAATAAATTGCCTTCACCCATTGATTTAATAATACTTGAGGGGAAGATATTAATAAAAATATCAGATAATGACTCATGTGCGCTGTGAGCTGCCATAGAAGCCGCCGTATCAAGCATATTTGAAGAAATTATATCCGTCGAAAATCCCGCCCCCGGTTTAAAGAAAAGACCTACGCTAAGCCCTATAACCAGAGCAAACGAAGTAGCGCAAGCAAAATAAACAAATGTTTTTACTCCGAGTTTACCGAGTGATTTAACATTTCCGTGCGCTGCAATGCCTGTTACAACAACTGAAAATAACAACGGAGCAATAATCATTTTAATCATATTAAGAAAAATATGAGCTAAAGGGTGCATTTTACTTCCTATTTCAGGGAATTTCCACCCTACAATTGTTCCGAGAACAAGACTTAAAAATATATATAATGTTAATTTGGAGGTTTTCATCTGATATATTTCCCAAAAAGATTATATCAAGAAAATACCTCGGTAAAATTTTTTTTGATAATTTCTTAATATCTTATCAAAAAATTGATACAAAAGTTAATTAGAAATATTATTGTAGATTATGCTTGAAGCGTTAACAATAAATTCCTTGCCCTTTTGGCTGTTATAAGGACGTTTTGCTAAAATTACAACAATATATTTTTTGCCGTTAGCTGTTTTAACTATACCTGCATCACCGAGCATAAAGCCGATATCACCTGTTTTATGAAGCAAAATTGCGCTTGGCGGTAATCCTGCTTGAAGCAGTCTGTTATTTTTAACATGAGAAAGGTAATCGCCTATGTGGAGTTTCGATTCTTGCGAAATAATATTTGTTTTGTCTGTATTATAAAGCATAATGGCAAGTTCTTTAGCGGTAGTGGTATTAGTGCCGTCTAAATCTGGAAGCCAATTATTAATTCTGGTGTTAACAAGTCCCCAGCTTCTTATGGCTCTGTTAACTTCGGGCATACCGCCCATTTTTGCCATAATCATATTTGTTGATGAATTATCAGAATTTTCTATCATAATTTTTGCAAGATAGTCCATGGAATGTGCAATTCCGCCTTGAGAATATTGCAGTTTCCCTGAACCCGGTGCTCTGTAAAAATCTTCAAGTACCATTGTGTCATTTAATGTAAATTTACCTTGATCAATTTGTCTGAACATCTCAATTAATACGGGGATTTTAATAATACTTGCGGCGGGGTAAACTTCATTGGCATTAATATTTACAAAAGTTCCGCCGTCATATTCCCAAACATAAACGGATGGTTTAATTGAAGGATATTGAGAAGCCAGCGCCAAAAGCCTGTTTTGTAATCCTAATCTTGCATTTGTTTCTTTTAAATTAATCATTAAAGATTTTTTGTAATTTGTATCTTTAATGGTATATCTGCCTAAAAATAAATCTTTATAAAGATAATTATATGTGGGGAAAAGCAAATTTTGATAATCTATTCTAAGCATTTTTACTGATTTTTTAGGAAAAACGTCAGCTATGAATGAATTAAAAGAATACGGAAGTACATAAAACAGCAAAAAAACGAAAAACAAAATTGATATAATTTTTTGGATAAAATTATTCTTTTTATTTTTTTTCTTGTATTTTCTTTTTATCGGTTTAACTCTTTTAACGGTATTATTTTTAAAATAGTGTTGTTCGTATAAAGATGTATATAAGTCAGTTGATTGATAATAATTAAATTCCGGTTTCGGCAAAATAAATCCCTCCAAAACACATTATAATATACAAAAATTTAAGACGGCAATTTTGTAAAATTATGCAACAAATAAGTGAATATTTTAAATCTTAAATAAATTTGATAAAATATAAGTTAAATGAAAGGATAAAAATATGAGTAATCTTATAATATTTTCGCAAGGTGAGTGTTCCAAACTGGAAGAAATATGCGTAAATAATACGGAATATGAAGTAAGGGTA
The DNA here is from genome assembly GCA_947587605.1 of Candidatus Gastranaerophilales bacterium. Classification (GTDB taxonomy): domain Bacteria; phylum Cyanobacteriota; class Vampirovibrionia; order Gastranaerophilales; family Gastranaerophilaceae; genus Avigastranaerophilus. Next base: position 1,873 of record CANPYB010000054.1, on the reverse strand, counting down.
GTAAATTCAGAGGAACTTAAAGAAGCGGAAAGATATAACCCCTCATTAATAATAACTGATATTTCAAGTGAAAAATTAAGAGAAATATCAATGGTTAAAAAGTTTACGACTCCCGTTTTAAGTGTTGTTGATGAAATCCCCGAGGGGATAACCGTAAGAGCCGAAGCGTTTGATTACATATTGAATCCCGTAAATACTTATGAATTTAAAACAAAAATAAAAAATCTGGCAAAAATAAGAGAGTTAAATGAAAAAATAGAAAATATAACAACAACGGATGACTTAACAGGTCTGCATAACAGAAAATTTTTAATAGAACGCTTAGAGTCCGAAATGTCGAGAGCAAAAAGATATAACTCCAAGGTATCGTGCATATTGTTTGATATAGACTTCTTCAAGGTGGTAAATGATATGTACGGGTATGAGTGGGGCGATGTTCTGTTGAAAAAAATTGCGGAAATGCTGTTAAATTTGGCAAGAAAAGAAGATGTTGTTACAAGGTACGGGGATGAAGAATTTATGGTATTACTCCCTGATACGAGTGAAGAAAATGCGTTTATTTTTGCCGAAAGATTTAGACGTGATGTTGAAAAAATGTCATTTATTCCTGCGGGAGAAGAAGAAAGACACCCCGTAAAAATATCGGGAGGAATAGCATCATATCCGCAGATAGATGAAGCTGAAGAAAATGCAAATTCCATAATAAGATACGCGGAGCACGCATTATATAATGCAAAAAAACGCGGAAAAAACAGAGTAGTGTTATTTTCGCAGGTAAATTTGGATTATTAATATGCCTATTGCGCCCGATAAAAAGCCTGTATCATTTTCATTCAATAATACGGAAAGATGCCAGTCAAGGTGTATAACCTGCAACGGCTGGAAAACTCCTGCCGAGGTTATGGAGCGGGAAATGACGCTTGATGAATGGAAAAAAGTATTAAAAAATATCCACGATTGGATGGGAAATTATGAGTTTATAATATCAGGCGGAGAACCTTTTATAAGGGAGGATGTGTTTGAGATAGCTCAATATGCAAGCGATTTGGGCGATACCGTAAATGTTGTAACAAACGGGCTTGCACTCCCTGATAAAATAGAACAAGTTTTAAATTCTGCGTTTAATAATATAACTTTTTCCTTGAATGCCGTTAAAGAGCCTAAAATTCATAATATATCCCGCGGACGTGATGACGCATTCCAAAGGACAATGAACGCAATACAAAATTTAGTTTATCTGAATAAACACAGAGGCTCGCATAAGTGGAAAAATATATACTTATCAACGGTTGTAATGCCCTCTAATTTATCCGAAATAAAACCTATAGCGGAGTTCTGTAAAACGGAAGGCATCGGAGTAAGTTATCAGCTGATGGATAACGGCGACGCATTTTCTACGGCAGTTGACAGTGAAAAGCAAATATACGGGAAAGATATAAAAACTTCCGCGCTTGAAGCAATTGATGAAATGATTGAATTAAAAAAATCGGGTTATCCTATTTGTAACGGTTTTAGCCAGATTGAAGCATTTAAACTTTTAATAAATACTCCCGAGGAGATAACAAATATAGAGTGTTCGGTAGGTGAAAATAATTTTGCAATAGATCCTTACGGAAATTGCAGAATATGTTTTTGTATGGAGCCTGTCGGAAATTTAAAAGAGAGTCTGCCGCAGGAGTTATGGTATAGTGAAAAGGCGGAAGAAGTAAGAGAAAAAATAAGAAATTGCAAAATGAACTGCAGGCTTTTAAATTGCAATTTTAAATAAGGGAAATAAATGGAGCAGGGAAAAAGGGAAAAATATATAAGCTGCAAGTGGTTAGAGTCGGGAGTGTGTTTTGATAACGGAGTATACGGCTCTAATGTAAAATTA
>CANPYB010000053.1 GCA_947587605.1 Candidatus Gastranaerophilales bacterium | reverse complement strand
GCTGATAATACTCTTACACTTCCCCATTTAAAATCGAGTTTTGCGCCTAAGTTAATCCCCATGGCTTTTGCGCCTTTTTCTATGCAATAGTTTGCCAGTTCTACAACCGCTACTATAACGGCACCGGTGTTTTTTGATATTGCTATAGCGTCGCCTAAGTGGTCTAAATGCGCATGTGTTACAAATATATAGGTTATTCTTTTCTTCTTATAATCAAAGTCCGCTTCCGCATTACCTGTTATATAAGGATCTATCAGTATTCCGTCCCAGTCTTTTTCTATAAAAAAAGCACTGTGACCAAGATATGTTAACTTACGCATATTATTCTCCCACTATTTTTCTTTATTTTATCAAATTTGAAAAATTATGGGAATACTAACAATTTAAAAATCTTTTAAGTTCTTTTATTATATTTTTTATGGTTTTTGTATTTGATATTAAAGACTCGGGGTGGTATGGAATATAGCTTTTTATTATATTATCGGGCAGGGGTTCGCCTTTTTCCAATACGGAAATAATATATTTTATATACTCATCTTGCTCTTTTGCGTATTCCGGGTCTTTCGCGCGTATATCTTCATCCGCTTCCAGATGACAAAGCGCATGAAAACTCGCAGTAACGGTTAAATCTTCACTGTCTTTCGGAAATATTGTTAATGCGTTTTTTATGCTTAATCGTTTTGTGATTACTCGTTTATATATTTCGGCAATTTTTTTTCGATTTTCGCTAAAATCTATACTTTCACGTTCATGCATTGTTTTTCTAATGCTTTCATTAATGAGCGCATGTCATTATTAAAATACTGTCCCGCAAGTTTATTTATTGCCGTTGCTGCCATTTCTTCACGGCTTTCCATAGATTTATAGCAAAACTTTTTTCCGCTTTTTTGGCGTTTTAGCAGATTTTTGTCCACTAATCTGTCCATTACCGTTTTTACTGTTGTATATGCTCTTTCGTTTCCGTTTTTGTTGATTTCTTGTAATACTTCATTTACAGAGATATTTTTTGTATTTATTCCGTTTTCTTCCATTGTCCATACGGCATTTAATATCTCGTTTTCCAGAGTCCCGTGTGTAAACGTCATTTAATCCATCCTTTTATATTTAATTATTTATAAAATTTTTTAATTTTTAACTTTTTATTACTACTATTATAGCACTTGTTTTATTAAATTACATTATTTTGTGAAATTATGTTAATTCGTGAAAAAATTATTTATTTTTGCTTTTTTACACCTTTTGTAGCTTTTTGCACTGCTCATATATAATCCGAGCTTAGCCCTTGTTATACCTACATATATTAACCTGAGAGTTTCGTTTATTTGCTCCTGCTTTATAATTTCGGGTGTTTTTAATTCGCTTTTTTCCGCTAAGGACTTTATTGTCTGCATAAAGTGGCTGTTTCCTTTTAATTTTACGTTTTCTTTTTCCGTCGGATAATTTTCTTCATTCAATTGAGGAATAAAGACGTAATCAAATTCGTCGCCTTTTGATTTATGTGTTGTCATTATTTGTATTTCGGCTTCATTATGTGTTCCTTCTTCATCAAAAAATTTATATGAACTTAAAGGTTTTTGTCCTATATATTCAAGTTGTTTTATTATTTCTTCATTTGTATTATAGTTTTCGCTCAATCGCTTTATCAGTGCTGATATTATATATGTGTTTTCTTTTTCGATTTCGTTTTTTGCATAATATAATCCTGCCTTTAAGCCTATAATATCTATATTTTGAGTGGATTGATTTAACCAGTATTCCATATCCCAGTACAACTGTGCAAGTTCTTCATCTTCAAAATCGTCGGGAGATTTGTTTATAAAGGCTTCTTTTAAGCTGTTTATGTACTCGCTTTTATCCGTTTTTAATATATTTATTGCTAAATCACTTATATTTTTATTGTTTAAAGGATTTTCCACCGCCTTTAAAAGTGATGTTATTATTCTGAATATTTTTTTTCTTTCGGGGCAGTCGCTTCTTACAAGTGTTTTTATACCGTTATTTTGGAAATATTCGTTATATTCATTTACCTGTGAATTGAGTCTTAAAAGTATTCCAATCGAGGCTTTGGGATTTTTTTTATGAATTTCTTTTATTTTATTTAATATATATAATTTTTCTTCGGCTTCCCTTTCAAATATATTAAATAAGGGCTTTTCTTCACTTTGCGGATTTTTATCCGTGCCTTGCATTTGAATGTAATAAAATGCATTTTTTAATTCATTGTTTTGGAATACTCTTTTTATAAAGTTATTTGCGTAATCATAAATGGGTTTTGCGCATCTTTGTGATGATTTCATTTCTATTTTTTTATTGTTTGAGATAAATTCTCTAAATCCAATCATATCGCTGTTAGTGAAAGTTGAGGTTATGGATTGGTTTATATCCCCGCATCTTATTATATTTTTATACTTACCCGCCAGCAGATTAATGAGATTTTGCTGAATTTGCGTTGAATCCTGCGCCTCATCTTCTATTATGTATCTGCATATATTCTGGTAATATTTTAATATTTCGGGGTTATTTTTTAATATTTTTACCGCGTAATACAGCATATCATCATAATCAATTAAATTATTTTGCTTCAGTATATTGTTGTATTGAGTATAAAAATTTAAAAAATCATTTATTTCTTTATACTTTGAAGTTATTTTACCTCCGAATTCCGACAGTTTTACCGTTGATATACATTTTAAGTAACAGTCAAAATTTTCATCTGATATTTTATTTTTTAATAAAAGTTCTTTAATTATTTTTTCTTTTAAATTATCATCGCAGATTTGGAAGTTTTCGTCTAAGCCCTCTTTTGTAAAATTTCCGTTTTCTTTAATTATTCTTAAGGCAAGTCCATGTATTGTTGAAATATTGGGAAGATTAGTACAATCAGGCAGAGCATTTTTAATTTTTTCTTTAAAATTCTTAGCTGCCGACTCCATATATGTTAATACAAAAATGTTTTCGCCCTTTATCCCTTTTTGTATCATTTTTATTATTAATGCAAGTAAAATGGTGGTTTTCCCTGCCCCGGGTACCGCCATTATACCTAAAGTTCCGCTTTTATAGTCTAAGACACCTTTTTGGTCGTCTCTGGGGATTATGTTAAAGTTCTGCTTATTATTAGAGGAATTTACTTCAATAAACTCCGTCAGCCCCGAATAATTTTCGTTTCCGATTGAATCATAAAGGCTTGAATACATTGTTATTTCTCCTTTTGCAAGGAGCATTAATTTTCTTATTATTCTTGCACTTTTATCGCGTGTTAAATTTATATTATCCTCAAGCGTATATTCGCTTTTTTTCCAATCCCTGCTTAATACCCATGAATTATAAATTGTGCCAGTATCTTCTTTCAGCCATTCGCTTGATGAAATATCAAGCCACAATTGGTATTTTCGCTCAAGTGATAAATCAATTGCCTTTTGAGGCGTCGTAACTATAATACAGCCTTTTTTTATGTTAACAGTGTCTATCGGATTTTCGCTTATTATGCTGTTTTCGGTTTGTATAATAAAATCCTGCGCAGTGCTTATAGAATTATCATTAAAAGCGGTTTCAAAACTTTGAGCTTCTTTATATAAAAATTCATAATTTTTGCCGTCAAATTCTTCACTTTTAATGAGATTTTCATATATTATTTTTATCTGTCCGCTTATACTTTCTCTGCTTGCTTTTAATGAGTTTATTATGCTGATAAGTTTTTGGTATCTTGTATTATAAATTTCATTATTAAATTCAAACTCGGTTAATTCCTTATTTTTTCCGTAATTTCTTATGATTTCAATAACCTTTTTATAAGGAATTTTTAATAAATTTATAAGCAGATTTTTTAATTCATAATCCTTTAATTCAATATTATTTGCCGTTTTTAAAACAGAAATTATAAATTTTATTTCCGTATTTTCGCTTAATTTTCCGCTCCCCGATAAAAGAGTATAGTTAATATCCGCTTGAGAATTAATTGTATCTTTTAATATATCATCAATTACGGGAGTAATAATTATAATATCGGATGGGTTAACGCTTGAATTTATAAGGTGTTTTACATCATCCGTCATTTTATTTATCATCTCTAAGCGTCTTAAAAGAGAGTTTATTTTAATATTATTGAGCTGTGTTTTTTTGCCCTCTTTCATATTGTTAAAAAATTCTTGAACCGTTTTTGAAAATGGGGGTATATACTTAATTTGTATAATCTCGGGATTATATTTCTTTTTAAATTCATCAATAGCCGATTTATAAGCGCATAAATATCCGCACCTTGAACTTCCGTCTTTGTCATAAGCTATATAACAGTCTTTAATGCTTGGCATTATTGCGTTAACAAACTGCCAAAAAGCATAAGGATATTCATCCGCGTCATCAATTATCAAATAACCGATGTTCTTGAAATAGTCGGTATTATTGTAAATAGAAGGTAAAATCGCCATTTGCCTTAAATAATCAAAACTTTTTAACTCAATTGTCTTAATTTTGTATTCATCAATAGCTTTTTGAGCATCCTTATAAAAACTTTCATTTAAAATTCGGGCTCTGTTTACTATTTCTTTAGGCGTTAAACAATTCTGCACTATTAAAGAATACCGTCTGAACAATTGATGAAGCAGGTTTACTTTTGAAATATAATCACTGAAATCAGCTTCCTTTATACATTGCTTAAAAATATACTGCGACACCTCAAGCCCGCACAAGTTTGCTTTATAATCATTTGGGGGATTTTGGGTTAACTTTGCTATATACTCGCTGTTATCAAGAAAAGTATTGTAGCAAAGCCCTGCAAATGTTAATACTTTTAATTTTTTTTCATCATAATCGGGCACAATAGTTTTTAACTCTTTAATAAAACAAGCTCTTTTGTAGGAATTTAAAACAATAACAAGAACTATGCCGTCCTTAGTATCATTTTCATATATTTCACGGCATTTATTTAATAAAAAATCAGTCCTTTTATTTGAGCATATCCCCTCAATCAGCATAAATCCATTTTACAATACAATCCGCATGTTAAGCAATATTACAAAAATTATTCAAATTTGAATTTTAACTTAACAAAACTTCATAATAGTATTGATTTTATATATGTAAAGTGATATATTAAAGATATACAAAATATATACTTTAAAACTTTAGGCAGAAACTAAATCTTAGGTTCTTTTCCCTATTATATAGGAATGGTCTGCGTGCTGAAGCGCGCGAAAAATTGTGTGTGTATTAAATAGATAGTTAGGAGTTATATTATGGCTTTAAATTATTTAACTGAAAGTATTTCGGAAATAAATACCGCCAATACGGTTTATAGTGATGAAAAGTTAAAAGAATATATAAAAGAGATATCAAAATATAACAACCTTACGGCGGAAGAAGAACAAGAACTGGCAAGGAAAGCACAAAACGGCGATATTAAATCAAAACAAAAACTTATTGAAGCTAATTTAAAATTAGTTATTACAATAGCCAGAAAGGTAATACATTCAAGCAAAATCCCGATGAGCGACTTAATTCAAGAGGGAAATATCGGATTAATGGCTGCTGTTGATAAATTTAACTGGAAATTCGGTTACAGATTTTCAACTTATGCTTCATGGTGGATAAAACAGGCAATGTTTAAAGCTATATCAGAGCAGTCGCACTGCGTTAAAATCCCCGTATATATACAAGAAACTCTTTCAAAATATTCAAAAATCAAATCGGAAATGGAAAATTCCGGTATCTCGGAAGTAAAAATTGAAGACGTCGCTAAAAAGATGAATATAGAGAGCGGGAAAATTAATAACTATTTAAACGCATATAAAAAATCACTTTCCTTAGAGGGTGATTATGAGCTGAATAACGGTTCAGAGGTTAAATTAGCGGATATAATAGAAGATGAAAAAAGCAGTGTAAGTAAAGAGATAGAGTATAATTCAATAAAAAAAGAAGTTGTAAAACTTTTGAGCGCTCTAAAAGAACGCGAGCAAAAAGTAATAACCTTAAGATTTGGTCTGTTAGGCGGTGAAAAACAAACACTTGAAGAAATCGGCAGGCTCTATGGGGTTACAAAAGAATGTATCAGACAAACGGAAGCAAGAGCGTTAAATAAATTGAAAAACAACATCACTTATGGTCTGTATGCGGATTATATGCTATAAAACCCTATGCCATAAAGGATTATACGGATAAATTGGTGTAAGTCTTTACAATCTCTGGAGTTAGATGTATAATATGCTTCAAAAGGTAGCAATTGCAAATACAGAGGTGAGAGAGACAACATGATTAGTGAAAATTGTTCCGATGAAGAATTTGAAGCATTACTTAGCAATTACGATTACAGTTTTACAAAAGGGGATTTGGTAAAAGGTATAGTATGCTCCTATGATTCAACCGGAGTTATTGTAGATATAGGTGCAAAAACAGCGGGGTATGTGCCCGTAAAAGAAGCTATAGTTGATAAATCAGTATCATTGGAAGATACATTGAAGAAAAGTCAAGAATATGAATTTTTAATTATAAGGGAAGAAGATGAAGACGGACGCTTCATGCTCTCTTATAAAAAGGTTGCAATGGCATATAATTGGAGAGAATTGGAAAAATTAAAAGCCGAAGATGCCGTTGTTGAAGGAACTGTTGTTTCTATAGTTAAAGGCGGACTTTTGGTAGATGTTAAAGGCTGCAGAGGGTTTGTTCCGTCAAGTCATTTGAAAGCTAAATCTACCGAGTGCCAAGTCGGCGATGTTTTAGAACTTAAAATTTTAACTATGGATATTCAGCAGGGCAATTTTATACTTTCAAATAAAAAAGTTTACGCTGAAGATAAAGATGAAAATGTTAAAGATATTTTCACTAATCTTGAAGTAGGACAGGTAGTTACGGGTGAAGTTGTTAGAATTACCGATTTTGGAGCATTTATAGACATCGGCGGAATTGATGCACTGCTTCCGCTTTCACAAATATCTTGGCGCTGGGTTGATCATCCTTCCGATATTTTAAAAGTAGGCGAAACTATTAAGGTTGAAGTTATTGTTATTGACCATGATAAACAAAGAATAAGCCTAAGTTTGAAAAATCTGGAAAAAGACCCTTGGCTTGAAGCTAAAGACAAAATTAAAGACGGCGATAAGTTAGAGGGTACTATTACCAGAATTAAACATTTCGGCGCTTTTGTTGAGGTGTTCCCCGGGGTTGAGGCTTTACTGCCTAACAACGAATTAACGGAATATCAAAATCAAAATAATACCGTTTTAAAAGTCGGTGATAAAATTCAAACTACAATTTTGAAATTTAACCCCGATGACAGACGTATAAGCCTCAGTATAAAAGATGAATAAATTTTAAATAGACATAATTAAAACCTTTGCTATAATGTGAGTATGAAAAAGTTTATTTTATCTGTTATATTTTTTATAGCCTGCAGTATCGTGCTGCCTGTTTGGGCGGATATTATCCCGCTAAGTACCAAAAGTGTTAAGCACTACGGTATTGGTGTAATTAATGTACCCAAAAATTATACCGTGTATCAGTATCCTTATTTTGACTCTAAAGTCATCCGCGAAGTAAATTATGAAAATCTGGGTAAATCTGCCATTGTTAACACTGTTGATATGAGAAAAGTATCTTATATCGCTTATGTGCCGTCAAATAATGTAGCACTGCTTGCCGTGGATTTAAACCCCGGAAATGACTGGTACTGCGTATTTTTAAATCAGGAAACAGGTGAAACGGGCTGGATTTACAACGATAATAAAGATAATTTTATGACTTACCGACAATTATTTTATCGTTACGGAAAAAAATACGGAATAAGATTTTTTAACGACTTAACCAAAGATGAAAAGGTGCTTTATTCAAAAGAAGATAAATCTTCTCAAATTATTGACGAATTAAGCTATCCTAAATACGTTACATTTACCGTTATAAGAGGCAATTGGCTGTTAGCTTCGGTTAATGATATGACAAAACATGCCAAAGTGGGCTGGTTTAACTGGCGAAATGATGACGGAACTTTAAATATGTTCCCTAATTTTAAAGAACAGCCTTAAACATTATCTTTATTATGTTCGGGAAGTGTGGCGGAGTATTCGGCAAGTATTCTTGCTATATCGGAGCCTTTTATTACAACTTCAAGTATAAGCTGTGCATTAATTAATAATTTATCCGTATATTCAAGTTCATCTGCGTCAAAAATTTCAAACTCTATAAAATCCATACCGACATAGTTAATCCTGCCGTAACTTTCGGAGTTTCCCCATTTCATAAAAACAAGCTGACGCTCAAATAATTTTAATTTATCTACCATACGCATATTAATGTTCTCCGCATATCCTTAATTATATGATAATTATTTTATGTATCCAAGTCAATTTTAGTTTTGTAAATTTTGATTTGATAATCTTAACAAATTGCATAAAAATATTTTGTTTAAGATTTAGTTTTGATATATTTTATATAAAAAAAGGAAAAAATCGTGATAAGTGCACTCGCCGCCGAACTAAAAAATAAAACTGAATTTGATAATAAGTATACTTCTTCCCCTATAACAAATGCTCAGCAAATTGAAAATAAACTTCAAAGAATATTTGAAGAAGAAATGTTTTCGAAAAATTCTGTTTTAATTGGTTATAATCCTCAAGCAGTAAGAAAAATGGCTAAATTTATATCGGGAGAAATAAACCGTCCTGCTTCAATAGGTATAGCGGGAGAAACGGCGAGCGGAAAATCCACAATCACTTTGGATATTATTGATACCGTTGAATTATTTGCTCAAGTTTTTGAACTTGAAAGAGTTATAACAAGAGTTAACACGGATGATTATTATTATGACCGCTCGGAAGAAGTAAAAAAAGCGGGCGGTATGGCTGAGTTCGCTAAAAATTACGATTTTGACGTTCCGCAGGCTTTAGAACTTAATTTAATGTGCAGTCATATTAAAGAACTGTTAAACGGAAACTCCGTTATGCTTCCCAAGTATGACATGTCGGGAACTACAATAAGAACAGATAATTGCACTCCCGCGTTTCCTGCCAAAATAATAATATCAGAGGGGTTATTTACTTTAACCGACGAAATACGCACTGCTTTTGATTTTAAAATATACGTCGATATAGAAAAAGAAGTTCAGAAAAAAAGATTTTTTATCCGCGCAAATGAACGCGGACTCGGGGATAGCGCTCACGCTATATATGAAAATGCTTCAAATAAAGCGGATATTTACATTCGGCCGTGCCGTGATATTGCAGATATAGTGCTGTCGGGAGAGGCTGACAGGGCAAATTATAAAATATTTTTAAATAAAATTTTATCCGTAATTGAGCAGTTACATTTTTCAAAACAGGCAAAATAACCATGAGTGTCTGTATTTATCCGGGGAGCTTTAATCCTGTTCATAATGCACATATTGAGGTCGCAAAATATGTTCATGATAAATTTCATTTTGAACAAATTGTATTTATTCCTGCATTTAAACCTCCTCATAAAGATTTAAAAGATTTTGACGTTGAAAATGCAATGCACAGACTTAATATGGTAGAACTTGCGGTTAAAGAGTATCCTTTTTTAGATGTTTCGGCTATTGAGTATACCCGAAATAAGCCGTCATATTCTTATGATACGATAGTGCAATTGTACGAAATATTAAAGCCTAAAGAAAAAATCAATTTTATAATAGGTACTGACGCCTTTATTTTTCTGCCTTCATGGCATAATCCCGAAGAACTTAAAAAATTGGTTAATTTTATACTCTTTAAAAGAGAAGAAAATTTTGATGAAACTCCGTATTTAAAGTTAAAAGAACAGGGTTATAATTATATACTTACGGATAAAACCTTTGTTGATATTTCCTCGAGCGCAATAAGAGAAAAAATTGCGCAAGGTATTGATATTTGTGATATAGTACCATTGAGCGTTGCAAAATATATAAAAGAAAATAATGTATACAAAATATAGTATTGAAGAAATAAAAGAGAAACTGAAATCCTGCTTAAGTGAGGAGAGATATTGGCATTCAATCGGTACAATGGAAATGGCGGTTGAACTTGCAAAAAGGTTTAACTGTGACGAAGAAAAAGCACAAATAGCAGGACTCTTGCACGACTGTGCAAAATGTTTATCAGAAGATGAGTTAAAAAAATATTATGATACTTTTGATGAATGTGAAAAATTAAGCTCTAAAACCTGGCATGCGCCGGTCGGCGCTGTTATTGCAAAAC
>CANPYB010000052.1 GCA_947587605.1 Candidatus Gastranaerophilales bacterium | reverse complement strand
CCGGCTAAGGAGTTTCACCTTATTTCCTCTATTAATTTGTTATTATCCTATCATGCTGAAATTTTTACTGCAAGATATTATACATTAAATCTAAAATGTACAATATCTCCGTCTTGGATTATATAGTCTTTTCCTTCTAATCTTGTTAAGCCTTTATCTCTTGCGGCGGCATAAGAACCTGCGCTGACAAAATCATTGTAGCCTGTGACTTCTGCACGGATAAATCCTTTTTCAAAATCAGTATGTATTACGCCTGCGGCTTTCGGGGCTTTTGAACCTGATTTTACGGTCCATGCTCTTACTTCTTTTTCTCCTGCCGTTATAAATGTTGTTAAGTCGAGCAGTTTGTATACGGACTGTATCATTCTTTCTATCCCCGAGCTTGTAACTCCAAGGTCTGAAAGGTATGCTTTTGCTTCTTCGGGTGATAAATCAACAAGTTCTGCTTCTATTTTTGCTGATATCACAACTACGTCTGCTTTATGCTTTGAAGCATATTCTTTTACCTTTTCAACATAAGCGTTGCCTGTTGCTAAATCGGCTTCACTTACATTTGCCGCATATATTACCGGTTTTATACACATTAATTGAGAATTACGTGCAAATTCCAATTCGTCACCGTCAAAATGGTCTTCTAAATTTATAAACATTGCTTCTGACAGCAGCTCATTCAGCTTTGTCAGAACATTATATTCCAATACGGCTTGTTTATCACCGCTTTTTACTTGTTTTGTAAGTCTTTCTATTCTTTTCTCAATTGAAGCCATATCGGCAAGTGCAAGTTCGGTGTTAATTGTTTCAATATCGTCAATAGGATTGATTTTGCCCGCAACATGGATTGTATTATCATCGTCAAAACATCTTACAACTTGTATAATAGCGTCGACTTCTCTAATGTTGTGTAAAAACTGATTTCCCAATCCCTCGCCTTTGCTTGCTCCTTTCACAAGACCTGCTATATCTACAAATTCAATCGCTGTCGGAATTACTACATCTGTTTTTACTAATTTCTTTAAAACTTGAAGCCTCTCATCAGGAACATTAACTACTCCGACGTTAGGTTCAATTGTACAGAACGGATAGTTTTCGCTCTGCGCATTCTTTGATGATGTTAACGCATTAAATAAAGTTGATTTCCCTACGTTCGGTAAGCCCACTATTCCTGCTCTAAGCATATTATTTCCCTTTCAATTCTTATTTTAGGGTAATATAAAAAAATACTTTAATCAACTTTTAACCGTTAATTTCATTATCTGAAACTATTTTTATTTCAAATTTACTTCCTTTAGGAAGTGAAATTCTGCCCCCTTTGGTGAAAATTGCAATAACCGGAGAAATAACAAAATTTACGGTATAAACTGCCGTTCCGCATGCTAACGGTACTATTGAAAGAATATTTACAACAGGTACGGGATACATAGCTTTTGCGGCTTCATGCGTCGCTCCGAATACTTTTTTGCCCGGTTTTAGCGCTTTCGCGCAGTTACTCCAATAGCATCTTTTCCCTTTTATGTTATTTAAAAATATTTTTTTTGATTTAGCTAAACTTACTTTTGTTTCAATATTGGATTTTATTCCGTTAAAGTAAATTTCATCTATGCAAAGTTCAATTAAACCACCGTTTCCGCTTATCTGAGGCTCATGAGAATCTGTTATTCTGCCTTTAAATATTGTTCCTGCAGGGATTATAGTTCCGTCTTTTGTTGTTATTCCGTTTATTGCACTGAAACTTACGTATGTGCCTTTTCTACTTTTATCTGATATTGCGCTGTTGAGGCTTAATGATACTTTTGTTCCGCTTTTAATCGTGTATTTTTTACCTGTCGGATTATATTTCGGAACAGACGGTGCAGGTGCATATTCATCTCCTGCCGTAGGTACATAAGACGGAACAGGCGGAAGTTCATCAGACTCAACATTATAATTTTTTCTTATACCTGCATCTATTGAATCGTCAAATTCCGTGCAATATCCTGCAATCGGCATAAAACTTATTATTAATAATATGCATATTATCTTTTTCACATATTTATTTTATTATTTTTTTTATAAAAATCACTCAATTAAATGAGTGATTATTTTTTTTCCGGTTCTTCAAATTTTTGGATTTGAGTTTCTAATCCCGTCCATAACTTTTCATATTCATCTTTAACAACATTTTCAATAGAACCTGCTTTTTTATATTTTTTATACATTTTATCGCTGAATTCACCAAGAATACTTAACGCTCCGCCCGATATCAGTGAGAACATTAAATTTTTTGCCCCGGAAAGCATTTTTGTTGTTCCGTATACGAATGCTGCAAAAGTTCCGACAAGAGGTATGCAGGTTGTTAATACTGCCGAAATTTTTTCATCTTTATCATCCCCTTTACTTATTGCATAAGCACTTGCACCGATAGGGAATAATACCGATAATACATCTGTTGTTGCTGAGCCGACCTTTATTTCTGCCTGTTTTAAGAAATAATCACCCATTTCCAGTTCTGTTGCACTTTTGAGTCCTTTTGTTATTTTATTTGCCAGTTTGTTATATTCTTTAAAACTGCGCTCTGATATTATTTTTTCATTTTTTAACCCCTGTAATATAGACATTATTTCATCAAGTGAATTGTTTGATGCTTCTTTTGCTTTTAATATTTCTTCTTTTAAAGCCTCATGAGCAGGTCTCGACAGTTCTTCCGTAGCGTATGTTCTGTAATTTTCTATGTTAAATATATTTTTAAATTTTTTAAAAAATCTTTCATCTATTTTTTGAGGTAAATCGCTTAATAACTTTATTCTCTTTACGTCACGCGCTTTTCTGCCTCCAAGACTGAAGTTTTTATCAAAGAGTTCTTCCGTTAAATTGGTTTTTATTCTTAATTCTTTCAGCCATTCTGCCAGCTTTTTTGTTTCAGAGCCTATTGTTATTTGTTTGTTTAGTTCGCCCTCGCTTAGTTTTTCTAAATTTGTTATTTTATATTGCTTTAAAAGCGAACTTAAATCTTTTAAACTTACTTCCGCTTTATTGTATTTTTTTCCTAATGTTTTATCTGTTATTTTTTTAAATAACTTGGCGCATTTTTGTGCAAATTTTCCCGTTACTTTATTGCTTCTGAATACTTTATCCGTTCCGCGGTCTTTTATTGCGGTAAAGTTTGATGCTGCCTGCATAATATCTATTGCTTTTTTTGCGGTTTTCTTTCTTCCGTATTTAAGTTTGTCGGAAAATGATTTTATTTCGGCAGCTTCGTGCTTTTGCAATTCCTGTGATAATTTTGATTTTATAAGGGTTAGATTATTCTTACCGTGAAATCCTTTTGCAAGTACAAGTCCGATTATTCCCGCAGTTAGTATCATGGAAGCAATGGTTGAACCGAATAATATTTTCTTTTTCCGGCTGCGGGGTTTTGTTGTTATTTCGGTTGTATCATTTTTGTCATTATTAACTAAGGTAGTATTTTTTACACAATTATCAGCTTGCCCTAAATTGTACTTTGGGAACAAGCTGAATATATTATGTGATTGTATGTTATAATTTTGGCTCATTTGTTTTTACTTCTTAAAAGGATGCAATATTGCATTTTTTCCGTTCTTTATTGCAGTGCCGAAACTTTTAAATCCTGCGGATATGTTGGGGAATTGTTTTGATAATTTTCCGCCTGTTTTAGATATGAATTTCTTTGCCTGTACTATTACGTTGGATATTTTATCTTTTCCCTTGTAGGCGAGTATGGCAGAAGCTACAACAAGCCCTATTGTTGTTATTGTTGTATAATTTTTTTTCTTGGGAGTATAAATTTTCCTTTCCGGATTAGTTTGAGCATTTTTATCAGCTCTTTTTTGAAATCCGTATGAACCGTATTTTGAATGGGGAGCAGTTACACCAAAACTATACATAATTTTCTCCTTTACTTACTTTTTTATCTGCCATGTAAAAACAAATGAATTTGTAAAATTGATTTTTTTGTATGATTTGTAAATTTCTTTTAACAATTTTTTATACTCTGAATGCTGTATTTTTTCTTATAAATATTCCTTTTTTTTGAAATTTATCGGATGATAGAGTATAGAGGATTAAAAGTTAATGTATACTGCAAATGATGAAAAAAAATCCGAATTAAATCTAATGGCTCAAAATTCATTGGAAGAAGCGAGGCAGTTTCATGAGAAATATCTTATAAAAGGCTTACGCTCTGACCTTGATAATGCGGTTGATAATTATATTGATGCCATTAAATTTAATCCTAATCTTCCTGAAGCATATTATCGTTTAGCAACTCTGCTTTGGGATAAGGGGGAAATTAATCTGACTTCTGCAATAGAACAATGTAAGGCAGCTGTTAACATATCACCTGATAATCCTAATGCAAGAATTTATACCGCATTTTTCCTTGAAATGGCTAAAAAATATGACGAGGCGGAAAATGAACTCAAGCAGGCAATTAAATTAAATCCTTTTAATTCCGCACGTTCAAGACTTTCGCTTGCTTCAATGTATTTTGATAAAATGCACGATAATTCCGTTAATTTTAGAGATTTTTCGGAGTCAATATATTATTTGCTTTCGGGAAGTTTAAGTATTGCTTTTGATTCTCCGTCAGTAAAAATGCTTTATAAAAATATTTCAAAAAATATTTCCTTACTTTTCTTTGATGTCTTAGGAAATATTTTAGAAAAAACAAAAAATTATTCCATGGCTTTAAAGACCTATGATAAAGCGGTAAATTCAACGGGACGCGGTGAAATTTATTATAAAAAAATCGGCGATATTAATATAAAAAAAGAAGAAATTGATATTGCACGTAATTCATATATTAAAGCGTTGGAAAATAATCCTTATGATAAAGACTTATTATTAAAGGTTGCTACTCTTACTCAAGTTTATTTTGAAGATGATGTAAATACCGCAATTGACTGTTATACAAAAATTTTAGAACTTGAGGACAGCCCTAAAATATATTATGAACTCGGTCACCTTTATCTTAAAAAAGAAGATTTTATAAATTCAATAAATGCTTTTAATCTTGCATTAGAGCGTGATTGTGAAAATCCGTTTTATCATAACGCGCTTGCCTACGCTCTTATTAGAGCTGAACAGTACGAAGAAGCCTGCGAACATTATAAATTTGCTATTGATAAAAATCCAAATCCCGAGTGGACTTCTATTGTATGTCAAGCATTAGCGTCTTTGTATTATAGTATATTTGATGATGTAGATTCGGCACTTGAACTGCTTAAAACTGCTGTTATTCTTGATGAAAAAAATGATGACGCTTTCTTGGAAATAGGTGATATTTATTTTAACTGTGAAGATTTAGACAGCGCCATTAAGGCTTATTGCGAGGCAATTAAACTAAATCCTAAAAATGCGCCTGCATATAACAAATGTGCAATGGCATTATGGCAGAAAGATTTTATAGAAGAAGCAATTATTTCATATCATAAGGCTATTTCCGTTAAACCGGACTATTATAGTGCATATAATAATCTTGGTGTTATTTATCTTGACGGTATTCGAAATCTTAAAGAAGCAAAAAAACTTTTTGAAACGGCATTATCTTTCAACGGCAATTATGTAATGGCTAAATTTAATTTGGGACGTACGCTGCAAGCTATGGGAAAAAATATTGAAGCAGCAAAATGCTATCAATGTGCCCTTGAGTTAAATGATGTCACGGGAGAAATTAACTCTGAGGAAATCAGAGAAAAATTATATTCCATTTTTGAAGTTTAATAATCGTAGTGATCTTTTTTGTTTAAATATTCTCTGACTGTGTTTAAAGACGCTTGAATAATTCTTGTAATTCTTGATGAAGATAAACCGACCTGCTCTGCTATTTCTTTTACCTGCATATTACGGTAAAATCTGTATTCAATAATTAATCTTTCCTTTTGAGGCAATTTAGAAATAGCTTCTCTTATAACTCTGCCAAGTTCGGAAATTTCGGCTTTTTCATCGGGGAGAGCCGCGGGGTCTTTTATAAAATCAAACGGAGAATCATTATCTGAGGCGGCTGCAGCTAAGCTGTCTATTGAAAGTATTGTTTCATAGATAGCCTCTCTGACTTTACCGGGGGTAATCGCAGAATCTTCATCGTTTTCACCTTCCGCTCCGTCAACACCGTCTTCATCCTTACTGTCTACATTTGTATGTTTGAGCGAATACCACTTATAACGATTTCTGAGCTCATTTCTTATTGCCCAGCGCACAGCCGTAGCAATATAGGCATTATTATATCTTGCAAGCTGTTCGTCGGTTTTATCTTTTATCATTACTTGTATTGCAATAATTCCGATACTTACAAGTTCATCATAATCCACCATGTGTGATGGAATTCTTTTATGCTCTACCTTTGCTACCTTTTCAATTATTTCAATGTAGTCTTTTATTTTTGCGTGCATTTTTACAAGTCAGTTGTCTTCTACTTTATATTACTACCTTTTTGTGAATTTCGCAAATTGTATACAAATATCAATATTTCCGCAACGGCTTTATATAGTTCGGGCGGTATACTTGAATTTACTTCTACCATTCTAAATATAGCCCTTGCAACAGGCGGATTTTCAATAACGGGTATTGAATGTTCCCGTGCTATTTCTATTATTTTTTTTGCAAAAAGTTCTGTACCTTTTGCAAGTAATTGCGGTGATTCCATTTTTTCGGAATCATATTTTAATGCACAAGCAATATGAGTAGGATTTGTAACAACAAAATCACAATCGGGAACAGAATCCATCATCTTTTGACGAAGCATTTGCTGTCTGCGCTGTCTTAGTGCTGCTTTTACCTGCGGGTCGCCTTCTGAGTTTTTATATTCATCTTTCACTTCTTTAAAAGACATTTTCTGATCTTGCAGAAATTTCCACCTGACCATTCCGTAATCTGCCGCAGCTATTATTAAAAAGGCTATCCCTGCTTTTATTATAAAGTCTATAATTATTGAGCCGAATTCATTTATTATTGCAAAACTGTTGTCTATTGCAGCAAGCCCGATTATTGCTTCTAAGTGAGCGTTATATACCATCCAGCCTATTATTCCGAGTATTACCACTTTTAATATGTTCTTGACAAGTTCAAATGCCGTTTTGGGCGACATTATATTTTTAAAATATTTAGAGGGATTTAATTTATCCAGTTTTGGCTCAAGCGGCTTTGTCGTTACTAACGGACCTACCTGTATAAAATCGCCCAGTATTGCAATAAATGAAGCGGCAATTAATATAGGGCCTATTATTAACAGTGTCGGTTTAAATATTGCTACTGCTAAATGCACGAAACCTATATCTTCTATATGTTTATCGGGGATTTTATCATATAAATATACAAATAATATTGATATTTGATCCCATATAAACGGGGCAAGTTTGACTATTAAAATAAACATAACAAGCAGAGCAATTGCGTTTGAAAAATCTTTTGATTTTACAACCTGCCCCTCTTTACGGGCTTTTTGCAGCTTCTGCTGGCTGGCTTCAAATTGTTTATCCTCGTCACCCATTTATTTTCCTGTTTTTAATATTTTACCATTGATACAACTTCTATTCCCGAGGGCAGATTTTTTCTTCCGTTAAGCTCGGTTAATTCAATTATAAATGCGGCAGCTTCTACTTTTGCACCGGCTTTTGTTAATAATTTACAAGCTGCACCGACTGTTCCGCCTGTTGCAAGTAAATCATCTATTACTATTGCTTTTTTACCTGCTTCTATTGCATCTTTATGTATTTCAAGTTTATCTGTTCCGTATTCAAGCGAGTATTCTTCGCTTATCGTTTCTGCCGGAAGTTTTCCCGGTTTTCTTATTAAAATACAGCCGGCTCCTATATTATATGCCAGCGCCGAGCCGAAAATAAACCCGCGCGATTCTACTACGGCTACATAATCTATTCCTTTATCCTTAAATTTTTCGGTTAAAAAGTCTATCATTGCTTTTAGAGCCTGCTTATCCTTTACTGCCGTTGTTATATCTCTGAATACTATTCCTTTTACTGGAAAATCATTTATATTCCTTATCTTTTCTTTTACTAATTCAATACTTTCCATTATTCTCTCCTTAATTTTCTATTTTATTTCGTTTATAATTTCTTTTGCTAATTTGACAGGAAACCCTACTATATTGTCATAATCCCCTTGTATTTCTTTTACAAAACCGTCGGGGAGCTCTTGTATTCCGTAAGAACCGGCTTTGTCATAGGGCTTATATTCTTTTATATAATTTTCAATTTCTTCATTTTTAAGATTATTAAATGTAACTTTGCTTGTTTCGCTTTTAATGATTTTTTTGTTATTTTCATTATTTATTACACAGATTGAAGTTACAACTTTATGAGTTTTTCCGTTTAACAGAGTTAGCATTTGTTTTGCTTCGTTAAAATCTTTTGGTTTACCCAGTATTTTTTGTTCATAAATTACTATTGTATCTGCACTTATTATTATTGCAGGGGTGTTAACCTTATTTATTACCGATAAACCTTTATTTTGCGCAACTCCCTCTATTAGTTCATATGAAAATTCTTTTGTTTCTATATTTTCATCATAATCCGGTTTTATTATTTCAAATTTTGAAACTATTTTACTCAACAATTCTTTTCTTCGAGGCGACGTTGAAGCAAGTATTATTCTTTTCATTAATTTTCCACACCAAAATGATTAATTTATAACTACATTGTAATTAAAAATTAATCATTTTGAAAAAATTACTTTATATTATTTGCAGTTTGTTTACAATTATCGCCTTTTTAATTTTGGAGGATTGAATGTTAACCTTAGATATACAACTGATTTTGAGGTTACATCACTGCATATTCCTTTTAATTTTGAATTCATTTCTATCATACTGCGCTGCATCATTGCGTAGTCATTCATTGCTGATAACATTTTTTGCGAATCAACCAGTTTGGTTGTTTCCGGATTATCCATTTTTAATTTTGAGTATTTTTTAACTAATTCCCTGTCAATTTTATCTTTTGCTCCGATACTCATTAAATTTTATCCCTCTTGATTTATCTGTTCCCCTATGCTTATATAAACAATTTTTTTTAAAATAAATTGCTTTTTGATTTTACATTTATTACAAATTGTTAATATAAATTTTAAAATCCGATTAAACTCGGGAGTTCTGTATATTCGAGATTTAGAGCTTGAGCAACTCCAATGTTTGTCAATTTTCCGTTATAAGTGTTTATACCTTTTGCAAGCGAAGGGTCGCTTTTTATTGCTTCTATAATACCTAAATCGGCAATATTTATCAGATATTTTATTGTTTCATTTGTTAATGCTATGGTGGATGTTCGTGCTACGCTTCCCGGAATATTAGCTACGCTGTAATGAATAACTCCGTATTTTTCGTATGAGGGATTATCAATAGTGGTAATTCTGTCTATTGTTTCAACAATTCCGCCCTGGTCAATTGATACATCTACAATAACGGAGCCTTTTTTCATATTTTTTACCATGTCTTCCGTTATTATGGAAGGTGCTTTATGACCCGGAATAAGCACTGCGCCTATTAATACATCGGTTTGTTTTGTTAATTCTTTTAAAACCGGTTCGCTTGATACATAAGTTTTTACTTTTGAACCGAATATATTATCTATATTTCTTAATTTATTGGTATTTATATCTGCTATACTAACGTCAGCCCCCATGCCTACAGCTATCTTTGCTGCATTAATGCCTACATTTCCCGCGCCTATTATTAATACTTTACCTTTAGCTACACCCGCAATCCCGCCTAAAAGTATTCCTGCTCCTCCGTTTCGATTTTCCAAAAGATTAGCTGCTATTTGTATTGACATTTTTCCTGCTACTTCGCTCATCGGTACTAATAAAGGAAGTTGTCCGTCTTTTGTTTGTATTGTTTCATAAGCTATTGCGGTGACTTTTCTGTCCAGAAGCTCTTGTGTTAATGCTTTTTCAACAGCCAAATGTAAATATGTAAACAGTATTTGATTTTTCTTTAATAAACTATACTCACTCGGCTGCGGTTCTTTAACTTTTACTATTATTTCGGATTTTTCATATATTTCTTGAGGATTATTAAAAATCAATGCGCCTGCATTTTGATATTCTTCATCGCTGAAACCGCTGCCTAATCCTGCGTTTTTTTCAATAAAAACATCATGAGAGTGTTTTTTTAATAATTTAACCTCTAAGGGTGTTATGGCTACTCTATCTTCCCTAACCTTTTGTTCTTTCGGAACTCCGATTTTCATTTTATTCCTCTTGTTCTTTTAGTG
>CANPYB010000051.1 GCA_947587605.1 Candidatus Gastranaerophilales bacterium | reverse complement strand
GCTTTGTTAATCCTTTAAATATCCCTATTCCATGCACCATGTGCACTATATAGTCACCCTCTTTAATATCATTCAGAGTTTCTATAAAATCCGCATTTTCCCGTTTATAGTTATATCTTATTCCCGTTATTTCTTTTGAACGCTTATTAAAAAACTCCTTATCCGTTATAATTATTAACTTGCAATCATCTATAATTGAGCCTGCATAAGATATGTTATCCGTTATATATACGCTTCGTTTTTCGGGATTATTGTATTGATAAGGGATTTCATCTTCTTTTAATATTTCTTCTATCCTGTTTTTATAATCTGTTGTAATGATTATTGTATAGTTTTCTTTTAATTTATCTTGAATAAATTTTGTAATTTCGCGGATGTCAGCACCAAAATACGGAATTAACTCTGTTTTTAACTCTAAATTTATATCAAAATCTTCAGATATAAAGTTATCAAAGTATATTTTTTCCCGCCCGCTTAACATTGTTAAAAGTTCTTTTAAACCTAAATGCGATTGATTAGGCAAAGGCAGGCATAAATTTGTTTTTATATTTTCCTCATACTGTTTTTTTAAATTTTCATCCGTCTGCTCGTATCTTGATTTAAACTGAGTATAATCATCAAAAACAAATATAAAATCCTTTGATATTAACTGTGCAATAGTACCTAAATCAGCATTAAATAAAGTTTCATAATACTCAATTCCCTCAAAATATGTTTGATTTTTTAAATCTTCAAGCATTTCAACCATATTTTCATTGTCTTTATCAACGGATTTTTCAAGTTTTTTATATGAGTTTTCATTTAATATAAATTTATAAACAGGCTGTAATACGGCTTTTTCGGTTTTCTTTATACTTTTTTGAGTGCTGTTATCAAATATTCTTATATCAGTTACCGTATCGCCCCAAAGTTCAATTCGGACGGGGTAATCACTTAAAGGAAAAACATCCAGAATATCTCCGCGCAAGCTGAACTCACCTATATCCGCAGCAAGTGTTTTTCTTTTATAGCCCAGCTTTATCAGTTTTTCTGCCAGTTGTGATGTGTTTATTTCATCATTTACATTTATTGTTATATCGTTAGCCGAAAAATATTCGCTGTCGGGAAATCGCTCAAACAGAGCTTTGGAAGGCATTATTATTACCTGTTTTTTTTCTTGATTTGAAAGTATTTGTATCTGTTTTGCATATTTATATAAATTTTTTGAATTTGTATCATATATTGAACCGTCTTGATACGGAAATATATCCGCTTCAATGTTAAACAGACAGCGTAAATCACTGCGGTATTTTAATGCGCTTTGTTCGGTTTCGGTTATAAAAACAATTTTTTTATTATTTTTAATCAGTAATTGAGATAAAATTATTAATTTTGCACAGTTTGTAAGCCCGCTTAAAACAAAAGAAGATTTTTTATTTATCAGTGCGGTTATTTTTTCACTGTATTCACAATTAAGATTTTTTATAAATTCTTTCATTCGTCAATTTTAAAACTTAAATTTAAAATTATCAATTATATATATGATGTGAGTGCGAATAAGAAATAATATACTAAAAAATATAAAAGGGAGTACTGTATGAAAAAAAATTTAGTTTTATTATTCGCAATAATTATAAGTGCAAGTATGGCTTATGCAGACGGAATGGTATTTGACCCTACAGAATACCCCGCAGTCAATGAAGTAAGCATATCCAAAACATCGACTACCTCAACAAGCACTGCCAAAACTGCTTCTTCAGCTTCTAATGCAGCATTGGAAGATAATATAAAAACTCAATCAAATCTTGCTCAAGACGCAATATCGGAGCAATCAACAAGTTTTAATAACGCGCTGTATGAACTTGACAGCGCACAGGTTAATATAAGAAACGAACTTCTTGATTATCAATCAAAATATCAAGAGGTTGATACGCAATATAAGTTAATAAAAGAACAAAGGAGAGTTCTTGCGGATCAAATCCGAACAGTAGAGCGGAGAATTAAGGATATTGAAAAATCCAAAAACCATATTCGTAAAACAATGATATAATATTTAAAACTCTTACAATAAGTAAGAGTTTTTTAATATATGCCAAGGATTAAGAATAATGTCAAAACAGTTTAAAATCATACTGTTCGCCTGTATGTATATTGCGGGCATTATGGGATTTTTCTCAAATTTGCTTCTTGCTGCGGGATTTATTGTTATTTGTACTTGTGTATTTTTGTTTTTCAGAAAAAATTTATTTTCTTTAAAATATTTATCCGCATTAATAATTATTTTTTGCTTAGGACTTATTAATACTGCATATAAATATAATTTATATGATGACTTATCTTCATTCGGTGATTGTTACGGCGATTTTACCGCCAAAATACTAACAATCCCGTCTAATAACATCCAAGGTAAAACAGGCTTTTTTGCCCGTGTGTATTCAATTAAATCAGAAAATGTTACCAAAAATAACCTTAACGCAAAATCATACATAACAATTACCGATGAACAGGAAAAAATAAATAAGTTAAAAATCGGTGACACCTTAAAATTGCACGGCAGATTAAAAATTCCCGAAAAAGCCAAAAATCCCTCTCAATTCGATTATGCGCAATATCTTCAGTTTAAAAACACTTTTTCCCTCATTTATGCTTTGGAGGATTGGCAAATCATTAATGAAACTCAAGATTTTAAAGGTAAATTTATAAGAAAGCTGAACGATACAAGAAATTCAATCCTTGCCATTCACGGACAAAATATTAAATCTCCAATGATAGAAATTTTAGGCGGCATAATTTTCGGCGATGACGCGGTTAATCCCGATGAAATTACAAAAGATAATTTTATACATTCGGGCATTATTCATATTCTCGCAGCCTCGGGCATGAATGTTACTCTTATTTTCGGTATCTGGTTTTTTATTTCTTCAAAATTAAAAATTAATTACAGATTTTCAATAATAACGGGAATTTTATTAATCCTGTTTTACACCTGTATGACAGGATTTGGTCCGCCGATTATCAGAGGATTTTTAATGCTGTTTTTTGTTTTAATCGGAAAATTAATTGACAGAAGCGCTCCGACTTTAGGTCTTTTGTTCCTTGTAGCTTTCTTTATGCTTATTTATAATCCTTTAATGATTTTTGACATCGGCTTTCAACTATCGTTTATTGTTACGTTCGGACTTATTTTGTCAGCTCCGCTTTTTGTTTTCAACTTTAAATTTAAACCCGTTAATGTTATTTTAAGCGCGTGCATTGTACCTTTAATTGCCCAGATTTTCGCCGCACCTTTGCAGTTATATTATTTTAATACCTTCACCGTTTATTCCGTTTTTGCAAATATTGCGATTGTACCTGTTTTAAGTATTGTTTCATTTGTCGGATTTATAAGTTCAATTTTAGCGCTTATCCCTGCCATTGCAAATAAAGTCTGTTATTTTGCCGACTTAATTTTAAATCCGCTTCTTATTTTCATTGTTAAAACCGCAGAATTTTTCTCATCACTTCCCAATTCGGTTATTTATCTTAAAAAGCCCGCTTTATTCCAGCTGATTTTATATTTTGCTCTTGTTATTCTGTTAATTTGTATAATGTTTTATAAAATATTTAATAAAAAGATTAAAATTATTGCAGTTACTTTAATTTGTATTCTTTTTATTTCATTTATTCCGATAAAAAATAATAATCCCGAAGTTATATTCTTTTCCATTGGAAATGCTGACGCAGCTTTAATTAAATCTCCACAAAATCAGTATTTTCTTGTTGATACGGGGAAAATGCCTTACTTAAATTCAAGTTCACAGGCAAAATATATAATTATCAAATATTTAAAAGATAAAGGTATAAAAAATATTCATTCACTGATATTAAGCCACTTTGACGCAGACCACGCAGGCGGAACTGTTGATATTTTAAAAGAATTAAATGTCGGCAGAGTTTATATTACAGATACTTTTGAAAATACAAATCTGGCAAAAAGTATTTTTAAATATATTGAAGAAAATAATATAAATTCAATCATTGTCAATAATGAAACTCAAATATACAATGACGGTAATTTCTCCGTTGATATTATTAAACCAAAAGGAGAAAACATAATAAGCGAAAATCAAAAATCACTGATTGCCAAAATTTCATATTACAATAACAGTGTTTTATTTATGGGTGACGGTGATATAAACAGCTTTAAAGTTTTAACTGATACATTTAAGAAAAATACAAATATAATAAAAGTCGGTCATCACGGCGCAAAAGATACCATTGATGATGATATGGCAGAAAACATCAAAACATTTATACTCTCAACAGGACCTAACGTATATAATCATCCGAACCCAAAAACATTGGAAATATTAATAAAACACGGTAATAATATTTTAAGAACCGACTATAATAACGCGGTAAAAATAAGACTTTATAAAAGCAAATACAAAACTTACAGCTATTCTCCAAAATACAAAAAATTTGTAAATAACCAAGTCTTTTGATGTTTTTGTGTAAAGAAATGTTACATTTTTCACAAAAAAATGACTTTATCACTAAAGTTCATTAAAAATATGCCGATAGCATGTGTGTAACAAACAATATGGAGGAAAATTCAATGGATAACAATGTAAATCCTATAAGGTTAGGCATAGGACAAACAAATTTATTAAGACCGAAACAAAATGAAGACGTAACGGAAAAACCGCAAAAAAAGGCGGAACATCAAGAAGAAAAAAGACAAAATCCGAATGATGTTTTAAACTTTATGGCAGGATTAAATTCTGACTTAGTCCCCGCCAAAGTAACAAGGACTGTTGATGTCTCAAAATATGTAACACCGGAGCAGGAAGCAAGAATTGCTGAATTTATGAAAGGGTTTGAAGCTGATATTGAAACAATATCAACTAACGCACAAGCTGAGTTCCCGGAATTATCCGAAAATGCTGCTAATGCAATAGCACTGGCATACGTGGACTCAACATACTAAAGATTTTCCCCTAACTTTATTCTTAATTATTGTTTGTTATTTAACAAAACCGCATGTAATTTGCGGTTTTTTTTTATGATATAATATTCACAAATATATAAATAAGGAGAGAAAACAGTGGGTTATAAAATTTTAAACAAAGTTGAATTATGTCCTAACCAGTATGAACTGCAAATAGAAGCACCTTATGTTACAAGGAACGCAAAAGCAGGACAATTCATTATATTCAGAGTGGAAGAACAAGGCGAAAGAGTACCGATAACAATAGCTGACGTTGACAGAGAAAACGGAATATTAACGGTAGTATTTATGGCAGTAGGCTATACTACAAAAAAACTTGCAATGCTTGAAGTCGGCGATGAAATAGTAGACGTTGTAGGACCGCTCGGCAAACCCACGGAAATAGAAAAATACGGCACGGTTGTCTGTGTAGCAGGCGGATATGGTGCTGCCCCTTGTTATTTAATTTCTAAAGCATTCCACGACGCAGGAAATAAAGTACACATGATTACGGGTGCAAGAAATAAAGACTTATTATTCTGGCAGGAAAAAATGAAAACAGCCTGTACTGAATTACATGTTGCAACAGATGACGGTTCACTCGGTCACAAAGGTTTTGTAACGGAAGTATTAGCTGAAATTATGGAAAAAGAAAAAGTTGACTACGTTATAGCAGTAGGACCTATGCCGATGATGAGAGCCGTTGCAAATTTAACTAAAGATAAAGGCATTAAAACAGAAGCGTCAATGAACCCGATTATGATTGACGGAACAGGCATGTGCGGAGCTTGCAGAGTAACCGTCGGCGGTGAAGTTAAATTTGCCTGCATTGACGGACCTGATTTTGACGCTCATAAAATTGATTTTGACGAAGTTATTAACAGAACTAAAATCTATAAAGATGAAGAAAGAAGAAGAAGCGAAAACTGTAATCTTTTAAAACAAGCTCAAACCGTAAGATAAAGGAGAATATTGTGAACGATAAAATTCCTATTTGCCCTTTAATGAGTGCAGGAAATGATATAACGATAGTATGCGCGCAAGAAAACTGCGCATGGTATATGAAAAATTACAAAACCTGCTCGGTTTATCTGTTAGGACATAATGCAGTCCTTGATATAAAAGAAAAACAAGCTCAAAAAACACCTCAATAAGAGGTGTTTTTTATAATAAATAAATAATAAAAAATAAAAATTAAAGTCCATTGCGAAGTACAGTTAAACTTTTTAGCGAGGCAGCGGCAAAGCGAGGACTGTTTGACGACCGTTAGGGAGGAGTTCCGCAGCTTTTGCCGAGCTTAGAAGTTATCTGTACGGAGCAGCCGGACGCAATTTTTATTTTTTTATTATTTTATTTTTTTATTTTTATTTTTATTTTATAAATTTTTTTATTAAAAATTAATTAATATAAGCGTTAACAAGTTTTTTTACTTCATTCGCGGGAACCGCAAAACCTATTCCGATATTGGACTTATTATTATCGGGATTAAATATGGATTGGCTTATACCTATAACTTCGCCGTTGGCATTTAAAATAGGACCGCCCGATGAACCGGGGTTTATTGCGGCATCTGTTTGTATTTTATTTCGTTCGTAATCAATTCTTGAAACAATACCTGTTGTAAGTGTTCCGTTAAACCCAAAAGGGTTGCCTATCGCAAGCACTTTTTGTCCTACCTTTACAAGCGACGAATCACCCAATTTTATCGTAGGCAGAGGCTTGGAGGGATGTATTCTGAGCAATACCAAATCCGAATTCCGATTAACTCCGTCCATTACCTCTGCTTTATAAGTTTCACCCTGCGAAGTTGTAACTTCTATATATGAAGCCTTATCCACAACATGAGAACTTGTTAATATAATTCCGCTCTTATTTATCACACAGCCTGTTCCGCTTGAAAGCCCGTCCATTAACTGGGCTTCTACAAGAACTATTGCGGGATTTATTCTCTCGTAAACCGTGACATTTATGAATTCATCGCTTTTATAATCACTTTCTTTTGAATATACCGTTGAATTTAAAGATATTCCGCTTATAACTGAAATAATCAGAATAAAAAGAACCGATAAAAATTTCCAGTGTTTAAACATAATCATTAACCCAAAATCTCTCTCTAACCATAATAATTAAACACTTGTTTCCCATACATTACATTAGTAATAAAGCGTGTAATTTTAACAATTAAAGGCGGTATTAAAACTTCAAATTAAGTATAAAATATTGTTATAACGGAATGTTTTATTTTATAATAAATTTAGAGGGAAAATGCTTAAAACGATTTTAAAAAGTAAACTGGTTAAGACTATGGAAAACATTGCGGGTGCAGAGAATGTATTAAGCGGCCGTGATGATTTGATTGTCTATTCCACTGATTCAACAAATATAATAAATCCCAAAGAAATGGCACAAGCTGTAGTTTTTCCGCATTCAGTCAAGCAGGTAAGCGAAATAATGCAATATGCTTATAAAAAGTCAATTCCGGTAACTGCAAGGAGTGCGGGAACAAGTGTCTGCGGAGCATGCCTGCCAAAAAAAGGCGGAATTATTCTTGATTTTTCAAAAATGAATAAGATTATCGAAATAAACAAAGATAATCTTTTGTGCAAAGCTCAACCGGGAGTAATAATTGAGGATTTAAAAAAAGCAGTTGAAGAATATGACTTATTTTATCCGCCGGATCCGTCGAATTTAAAAGTATCAATGCTCGGCGGCAGTATCGGACTGTGTTCGGGCGGACCTCACACTTTCAAATACGGTTCAACCAAAGATTTTATAATCGATTTAGAAGTTGTATTATCAGACGGAACTATAATTAACACGGGCTCTGACTGCTCTAAAAACGTTACGGGCTACAATTTAACTCAGTTATTTGTAGGTTCAGAAGGTACTTTAGGTATTATAACGCAGGCAACAATAAGGTTAATTCCCAAGCCCGAAGCTAAAAGAGTTATGCTCGCTTATTTTGACACTTTAGAAGACACTTCTAAAACAGTAAATGATATCATTTCAAATTTAATAACACCATCTGTTATAGATTTAATCGATAAAAATACGATAAATACAATCGAAAGTTTTTATCCTACAGGACTTTTAACAGATAAAACCGCCGCTCTGCTTATTGAAATTGACGGTTTTAAATCCGAATTAAACGAACAATATGAAAAAATAATAGAAATATGTAAAAATAATAACTCCTCATACATTCAAACGGCGCAGACAAAAGAGGATGAAGAAAAAATTTGGATATCAAGACGCTCGTCCTTTGGCGCTACGGCAAAACTTGCACCTAATGTCGTAACAGAAGATGTCGTTGTTCCGAGAAATAATATTGTAACGCTTGTTAAAGGAATAAGAGAAATTTGCGACAGATACGAGCTAAAAACCTGTATAATGGGGCATATAGGCGACGGAAACATTCACCCTAACATTGCTCTTGATTTAAGAAACCCTGTTGAAAAAAATAACTTTTTAAAAGCAAAAAAAGAACTTTTTGAACTGGCAATAAGTCTTGGCGGAACTTTATCGGGCGAGCACGGTATAGGAAGCGAAAAATCGGAATTTATAAACCAAGCATTAAACTCAAATTCAATAAAAATAATGAAGCAAATAAAAAAACTTTTAGACCCTAAAAATATTTTGAACCCAAATAAAATTTTTACGGAGGAATAATGACATACTGTATAATTCAAGCTACGACAGCAAATGAAGAAGAAGCAAAAAAAATTGCAAAACACTTGGTTGAAAAAAAGCTGATTGCATGCTGCAGTATTATTCCGAAAGTAACATCAATATACACTTGGAAGGGCGAAATAAATGAAGATAATGAAGCCTTAATGATTATGAAAACCAAGACACAGCTTTATTCCCAAGTAGAAGAAGAAATAAAAAAACTTCACAGCTATGAAGTACCTGAAATCATCTGTTTAAGTGTTCAAGCGGGAAGCAAAGATTATTTAAACTGGATAAGCGAGCAAACTCTGTAATGTTTTTAAATTTCAAGAAAAAAGAACCGCAATATACCGTTAAAATGAGCTATGACAAATCAAAACCGTTAACAAAGCGAAATGTCATAGAGTTTTTGCGAGATTGCGGAATTGAAGTTAAAACAAACACAAAAGCCCGCGGCAACCAAGGTTTATATCAAAAAAACAGAATAGATTTATCCCGCAACATTAAAGATGATAAAGCAATTGCGGTTCTTGTGCATGAATTTGCCCACCACATCCATTATAAAATTGACAAAGATTTTGTAAAAAACGGGGGTTCTATTGAAAAATTATTTGATACAAAAGACATCAGTGAAATAAAATCAGAGCTTATTCAGGTTACAAGGCTGACTGATAAGAATTCGCGCTTAACCGTTTTTCTTGATGCAAAAGAAGAAACCTCAAAAACCATAAAGAGCATGCAAAGTGCAATTAAACGGGATTATCCGAATTTTTTAAGGTCAAAAAAATTTTCGGAGTTTGAAAAATATATAAAAAACTCAGACGCTAAATACCTTGTAAAATATGACGCAATAAGAATAGTTAAAGGTTTTTTCATAAAAAAAGAGCATATTTTAACAGTTAAAAATCTGGAAAATGACTTCCCCGATATGCCAAAGGCATTTCAAATATACATAAGATTATGTTCAATGCAGAGAAAACAGGCAAAATTGGCAAGAAGAGTAAATAAATTAAAAAAATATTATGAGAAGCCGACAGAACTTTTTGCCCGCTTTGTAACGGGATATTTTATGACACCCGAAACCATTGAAACAGTTGCACCTATAACAGTTAAGCGATTTTTACATCTGCTTAATAACGGTTATTATAAAGAGCTGAAAGATTTATTTGATATATTTCAAAAAAAATATTAAAATCAGTTTATGAAACAAGTAACCGCATACGTTCATACACATTGGGACAGAGAGTGGTATCGTGAATTTGATGAGTTCAGATTAAGGCTCATTGAAGTATTTGACGCTGTTCTTGAAATGTTAACAAGCGGTGAATTGCCGTGTTTTTACTTTGACGGGCAAACGGCAGCATTAGAAGATTATCTTGAAATAAGAAACGAGAAACTGCCGTTAATAAAAAAATTAATAAAAGAAAAAAAACTGCGTATCGGACCTTTTTATTGTTCATCAGACAGCTTTTTGGTTTCGGGCAGATGTTTGATGAAAAATCTTGAACTCGGTATAAAAAAATCAAAAGAGCTCGGCGAAACGGATTTTATAGGCTATATTGCGGACAGTTTCGGACATAGCAAGGATATTCCGATACTGCTTAAACACTTCAATATTGATAAAGCCTGTCTATGGCGGGGCTTAGGCGATATACCTGCCGACCTCGATTGGAACGGAATAAAAGTAACAAATCTTATTCAAGGCTATTTTCAAGACTTTTTAAAC
>CANPYB010000050.1 GCA_947587605.1 Candidatus Gastranaerophilales bacterium | reverse complement strand
TGCCGCCGACTCATCGTCGCCGTACAAGTGCTCACCTTTTAAAGTTGCCACTCCAAAATTTCGCTCACGTTCCTTATAACGAAATTTTCTCGGACAGTCTAACAAATCATTTAAAACTTTTGTTTCAAGATTTCTGAAGTATTCCTCGCCAAACCGCTCAAAAATTTTATTTATGCTTGTTTTTTCAAGTTTAACAATAATTTCATCGATATCAATATAATCAAATCCGATTAGTTTTTCTGCTAATAACTTTCCGATTGTAGATTTTCCCGCCCCCGGCATGCCTATTAAAGATATATTCATAAACTACCTTTCGGAAATTCTTTTAACGTAAAAATCATAACTGTTTTTCATTTCAAAAATACTGTCATGCGAGAACTTTTCAAGCATGGCATTAGCAAGAACAACAGCGCACATAGCATCAGCGACAACAGCGCATGCGCTCACAGCGCAAGTATCCGAGCGCTCAAAATGAGCTTTTACGCTTTCTTTTTTATCAACAGCAACTGAATTTAACGGTTTAAGCATAGTAGGTATTGCTTTCATTGCGGCAGTAATAACAACATCTTCACCGTTTGTCATACCTCCCTCTATTCCGCCTGCATTATTGGTTTTTCTGTAATAATAACCGCTTTCATCAATAAAAATTTCATCATGAGTATTAAATCCGCTTGTACTTGCGCAATTCTTCCCCAATCCTATTTCAACCGATTTAACTGCAGGAATGCTCATAACAGCCTGCGCAATTTGAGCGTCCAATTTTCTGTCCCACTGAACATGAGAACCTAAACCAACAGGCAAGCCTCTATATACTACTTTAACAAGCCCGCCCAATGTGTCGCCATCATTTTTAGCTCTGTCAATTTCGTCTTTCATTTTATCTTCGGCAGTCTTATCCAAACACCTTAACTCTGAATTTTCTATAATATCCGAATATTCAAAGGGATTATTAACTTCATTGGCACCCACATTGCCTATTTGAGAAACATAAGAAACAGAAGATATATTAAACTCTTTTAAAATCAACTTTGCAACAGCCCCGACGGCAACTCTTACTGCGGTCTCTCTCGCGCTTGAACGCTCTAATATATTTCTTATATCGTCATGATTATACTTTAACGCACCCGCATAATCCGCATGCCCGGGACGCACATTTTTAATTGTTTTTTCATTAATTAATTTTATATTTTCACAACTTTGCTCAACTGCAGTAACAGACATGGGAACTTTCCAATTTTCCCAATCTTTGTTTTTTATTACAATCGCAATAGGCGCGCCTGTAGAATAACCGAAACGAACACCCGATAAAATTTCAGCCGTATCTTTTTCAATATTCATTCTTCCGCCGCGTCCATAGCCTTTTTGGCGTTTTGCCAGCTCTGAATTTATAAAATCAATGTCAATGTTAACTCCCGCGGGAACTCCCTCAATTATTGCATTTAAACATTTTCCGTGCGATTCTCCCGAGGTTAAGAACCTAAATATCATACTTTACCTGCTTTCATTGTTTTTATTATATCAAAGTTTAAAAATAAAGCATGAACTCATGCCCGTAACATTAAAAAAATTGCTACTTTTTTAGTAAATAAATAAAACTCTTGCTATTCTTGAACATGAAAGTGTCAAGAGGAAAATAACAAAAAGTGTCAAAAAAACATTTATTAACGATTGTAAAATCTGTTTTAAAATACGGCGAGTAGGGGCATGGTCAATTGTAAAAAATGATTAAATTTTGTTTCCTTGCAGGGGGAAAATATAAGTTTTAAGATAATAAAACAAACGAGGGGATATGATATATACAAAGGGGAAGGAGTGATGGCTTAACTTCTTAAGGGAGTGGAGAATACAAAAGTTAGACATTAATTTTAAAAAAATTTAATCGGAGTGAGATTGGGGATTAGTTAAAAAGTTCTGAAAACAGAACTTTTTTTGTTATATGGAGTATAATTTATACATTAGGAGTTGAAAATGAAAAGAGCAATTGTAATAGTTATAGATTCAATGGGGATAGGCGCAATGCCAGACCACGCACAATATATGGACAGCGCGGAATGCAATACTTTATGTAATGTTGCGAAATCGGTAAAAGGGCTTAATTGCCCCAATTTTTATAAACTCGGTCTCGGCAACCTTGCTGATGTTATGGGAATAGGGAAAAATCCCAACCCTATTGCGCAATACGGAATTATGAAAGAAAAATCCAAAGGGAAAGACACAACGACAGGTCACTGGGAAATGATGGGATTAATTTTGGAAAAACCATTTAAAGTATATCCAAACGGTTTTCCCTCGGAATTAATTGAAAAATTTATTAAACTTACCGATTGCGGAGGAGTGCTGGCAAACTATCCAGCCTCCGGAACTAAAGTTATTGAAGATTTCCGCATTGAACATGAAAAAACAAAATACCCGATAATTTATACAAGTGCAGACAGTGTATTTCAAATTGCGGCTGATATTGATGTAATTCCTCTTGAAACATTATATAAATACTGTGAAATTGCAAGAAGTATATTAACTGATGAATATAACGTATCAAGAGTAATAGCCCGCCCTTATCACTTGGAAAACGGAAAACCCGTCAGAATAGGCGCAAAAAGGAGAGATTACTCGGTTGAACCTTTTAAAGACTCTGCTTGTGATATTATTCTTAAAAATAACGGGGCAGTTCTTGGTATAGGTAAAATTGAAGATATATTCGTCGGTAAGGGCATATCTCATGCCGTTCATACGGGAGGAAATGCGCAAGGGCTTGAGTTTACGCTTAAAGCAGTTAAAAATGAACTGAATCTTAATGAAATAAAAACAAAAAGATACAATATAGACTCTTTTGATAAACAATTTATATTTACAAACCTTGTAGATACTGATATGCTCTACGGTCATAGGAATGATTATAAAGGCTATGCTAAAGCTATTGAAGAAATAGATGCTTTTCTGCCAAAGATAATGAATGCCATGACAGAGGAGGACTTATTAATTATAACGGCAGACCACGGTTGTGACCCAACTGTTAAAGGAACGGACCATACGCGCGAGCAGGTGCCTCTAATTGTTTATTCCAAAAACATTAAACCGGAAAGATTAGAGGATATTAACTCTTTTGATTATATTTCAACAAGAATATTAAATTGGCTGGACATAAAATAATATTATTTTCTGAAAATCCATGCTATAATTAACTAATAAATCTATTACATAATCTTTAATACTGAAAATACACACATATTGCTTAATCAAACGAGGAGGAGGGATAGAATAATTTAATTATGTCTGAATTAAGAAGCCGTTTTTTCAGTGTATCTATAATGGAAGATAATAAACATTTTTTATTTAATTTATTTGGAATAAAAATAAAATTAAAAATTCATCACAACATAAAAAAATACAGAAATAAAATACAACAAATTGAAAATGAGTTAAAAAATAAAAACGGAAAAATTAATATAACCTTTATGGTAAGTGTTGTTTCCATGTTCCCTGCAAGGGCATTTTTAGATTATTTGTTAAAAATGCAGCGGGGGGGGGTAGAACAGTATAATATAAAAATATTAATAATCCCCGATTTCAGATTTGGAGAAGAAGAAGCTAAAAAATTATATAATGATTGTTATAAAGAATTATCAGAGATATACGGTAATGAAATAATAATTAAATCTCCGCCGGAAAATGACAATCTAAACATAAAAGAATTTACGGACATATTATTTTGTTCTCTGCCTTATGATGTCAGTCATCCGAAATATACTATCATAAATATAATTAATTCAAAAATACTTCCCGTACACATAAATTATAGCTACATGGTAACTAAATATGGGAAAAAATTATTTAAAAGTGAAATATTTTCATTGTTTTGGCGAGTATATTCCGAAAATAAGAATATCCAAGAAAGTATATTAAAATATTCAAAATTAACCGATACAAATTGTCCGGTTTTAGGTTATTCCAAAATGGATACATACAAATCCGAAACATATTCAAATAAAAGAAAAAAAATAATAATATCACCTCATCATTCAATAAAAGGGGGATTTAACAAAATAATTCAACTTTCTAATTTTATAAAATACAGTGATTTCTTTTTGGAATTGCCGGACTTATTTCCGAATATAGATTTTATTTTTCGTCCGCATCCTGCACTATTTATAGCTTTAAAACAAAATAAGTTTTGGGGCAAAGAAAAAGTTGAAAATTATATAAATACATTAATGAGTAAAAAAAATGTAATATACAGCAGTGAAGGTAACTATTTTGAAATATTTGCGCAATCAGACGGAATAATAAATGACTGCACCTCATTTCTTGCGGAATATTTTTACACGGGGAAACCTCAATGTTACATGTTAAAAACTCCGAAAACAATAACCGATACATTTACACAAACGGGAATTAATTGCTTAAATCACTGTTATAAGGCATATAATAAGAACCAAATTATTGATTTTATCAACAATGTAATAATAAATAATAATGATTATATGAAAAAAGAACGAATAAAATTTGCTGAAGAAGAAATTATGATAAATTACCCGAATAGCTCGGAAGCTATATTTAAAAATCTTGAGTTTATTATTAACCGAAAATAATAATACTTACGGATTTTATTGCCCAACCTTCATAAATTTAATTATTTTAATGCGTATAGATAATTACCGAAATAAAATTCTTGACTTTATATCCGCGTTATAATTAAATATACAAAAAGGCTGAATATGAATATTCTTGAAGAAATAAAACAATTAAAAAAAGAAAAAAATGCAATAATATTAACACATTGCTATCAGGATATAGAAATTGATGAAGTATCCGATTATGTCGGAGATTCACTTTATTTAAGCAGGATGGCGGCAAAAACCAACGCTGATATTATAGTTTTTGCGGGAGTGTATTTTATGGCGCAAAGCGCAAAACTACTCTCCCCTAATAAAAAGGTATTACTTCCGAATATGAATTCGGGATGTCTTATGGCAGATATGATTGATGTTAATTCATTAAGAGAATTTAAGTCTAAATTCCCCGATATTCCTGTAGTGTGCTACATAAATTCTACTGCAGAGGTTAAAGCGGAATGTGACATTTGCGTTACAAGCTCTAACGCGATTGATGTGGTAAGAAGTTTAAATAAAGATAAAGTTTTATTTGTGCCCGACACATATCTGGGTAAATGGGTAGAAAAACAACTTAAAAATGTTGAAGTAATTACATTTAACGGATTTTGTCCTACTCACCTTCGTATCCGTCCCGAGGATATTATCTCTGCGAGAAAAAAATATCCTAATGCCGTTATTTTAGCTCACCCCGAGTGCCATAATGCCGTATTGGAGCTTGTTGATTTTGTCGGCTCCACTAAAGAAATAATGGAATATGCAAAACAATCCGATAAAAAAGAATTTATAATTGCAACCGAAAAAGGCGTTGTTGACCGATTAAACCGTGACAGTATAAATAACAATTGGGGAAAAACATTTACACTGATTAACGAAAATATAATTTGTCCTAATATGAAACAAAACTCTCTTGAGGATATATACAGAGTCCTAAAAACGGAAGAAAATGAAATTACAATTGATAAATCAATAAGCGAAAAAGCAAAAGAATGTATAGAAAAAATGCTTTCCGTTAAGATTTAAACACATTATCTTTAATTTTAAAAATTTAATGTTATAATAAATTTGTTGTTAAATAAACAATAAACAGTCAGATAAAGGAGAAAATAATGAAAGTAACAGTTAATGACAGTTGTATAGCATGTGGCGCTTGCGAATCAGTATGTGACGCAGTATTCTCAGTTGATGATAAAGCAAAAGTTAATGAAGGTGCTGTATCAGGCAACGAAGATTGTGTTAAAGAAGCTGCTGATTGCTGCCCTGTTAATGCAATTGAAGTTGAATAATTAATTTTTTAATTATATGAAAAAGAGGCATAATTTACTGCCTCTTTTTTATTTTGTTTTTAAATGATGAGATTCTATCATAACCATTAAAACCGAAATGTCAGCAGGTTTTACTCCGCCTATTCTTGAAGCCTGCCCTAAAGTTACCGGTCTTATTTTTGTAAGTAAATCTCTTGTTTCTATTGAAATATGTTTAATTTGACCGTAGTCAATATCTGAGGGAATTCTGATTTTTTCCAGTTTATCAGACATATTAACCTGCTCTATTTGTCGTTTAATATAACCTGCATATTTAATTTTTACTTCAACCTGTTCATATACATCCCTTGGCAGGTTTAAATCTGAAGTTTTTTCATTTGCCTCTTTTAAAACATCATAGGTAATATCGGGTCTTTTTAAAAGTTCAGAGAGTTTCATTCCCCTGTCAATATTTTGATTAAACTTTGCAAGAACTGCATTTACCTTGTCCGTTGCAGAAATCTTATCGTTTTCGAGTCTGTTTATTTCATCTTTTATCAGTTTTTGTTTATTTAAAAACATTTGATAACGCTCATCAGATATTAATCCTGCCTCATAGCCTATAGGTGTGAGTCTTTCATCAGCGTTATCCTGTCTTAAAAGCAGCCTGTACTCTGAACGCGACGTAAGCATTCTGTAGGGTTCAGTTATATCTTTTGTTACAAGATCATCCACAAGAGTGCCCAAATATGAAGAATCACGAGAAAGAGTTATCATTTCTTTATTTTGCAAATATTTTACCGCATTAATTCCTGCCAAAAGCCCTTGAGCTGCCGCTTCTTCATATCCCGATGTCCCGTTAATCTGCCCTGCGCAAAATAACCCTTTAACGGATTTTGTCATAAGCGAATGTGTTAATTGAACCGCAGGCATGTAATCGTATTCAACCGCATAAGCAGGCTTCATCACGTGCACATTTTCAAGCCCGGGAAGTGAACGAAGCATATCAAGCTGAACTTCTGCGGGCAGACTTGTTGAAAATCCCTGCACATACATTTCATAAGTGCTTTTTCCCTCTGGTTCAATAAATATATGATGAGAGGGGTTGTGCGCAAATCTTACAACTTTATCTTCAATAGATGGACAGTACCTTGGGCCTGTTGCATGAATTAACCCTGAATAAAGCGGAGATTTATCAAGATTATTTTTTATAATTTCATGTGTCTTTTCCGTAGTTCTTGTCAGCCAGCAGGGATACTGCTCTCTTATCGGTCTATCGGGTAAAAATGAAAAGAATGTCGGATTTTCATCACCCGGTTGAATTGTCATTTTATTAAAATCAATTGTTCTTCCGTCAACCCTTGCAGGCGTACCTGTTTTTAATCTGCCTATTTTAAATCCTAATTTCTGCAAAGACGGCGACAAACCTTTTGCACTTGCTTCGCCTAAGCGTCCAAATTCTAAGTATTTTAGTCCTACCCAAATTCTTGCTTCCAATGATGTTCCCGTTGTTAATATTACGCAAGGAGCATAATATTCCAATCCAAACTCATCCTTTAAGCCTTTAACCTCGTTATTTTCAACTAAAAGTTCAGTCATTGTGCACTGTTTTAAAGATAAATTTTCTTCACTTTCAAGAAGATTGCGAACAAAACGCATATATTCTTTTTTATCGGATTGAGCTCTTAACGCACGCACCGCAGGGCCTTTAGAGGAATTTAAAACTTTTAGCTGCATATAAGTTGCATCAGCAGCAACCCCCATAATTCCGCCAAGCGCATCTATCTCACGAACAAGACAAGACTTAGCAGGCCCGCCAATTGCAGGATTACAAGGCATTAGGGCAATATTATCCATATTTAACGTGGCAAGCAATGTCTTTGCACCAAGCCTTGCACAGGCAACAGCTGCTTCACATCCTGCGTGTCCCGCTCCGACTACTATTACATCATACTTAAACATAGTTTTATTATATTCCAAAAAAATTGATTGTAAAAAATTTGACAAATATTCTTAATATATTCTTATTTTTCCATGACAAATTTTTTTTGAGGTTTTATTATATTAGTGTTAATAAATTTTTTATACGGAGATTGGGCATTTTGGAGTCTGTTTTAAATAGCACTAATAATAAGATATATAAGGAAAGTACAAATTTAAGTTCTCTTTCATGCGATGATGATAAATTTAGCTCGTTAAGTATGTCCGCAATGCTTGCAAGAGGTGAAGTTCCGGATTCTCACAGACGCACCGCGGATAATTACATGGTAATAAAAAAAATATACGGAGCTCCAGTTGTTCAACCCAGAATTAACAGCAAAGATAAAGCTCTGCTTGCAAAATATGATTTTAATCTGCTTGAATTCTCCACAATTAAACAAATTAACGAAGAATTATCATTTCTTAAGCGCTGGTCAATGTCTTTGGAAAAAAATTTAAGAAATGACGCCGATGAGATTATTCAAATAAGAGCCAAAGAATTAAAATTTCTGGCAGCTTCAAGATACGTAAGTTTAACAAGCGAAATATACTGCGGATATAAGGCACTTGAAAGATATTTTGAAGAAATTTCAAAATATTAAAGATAAGTTTTTATACTCTGCGCAAGATTTTCTGCAATTTGAATTGCCGTTTTTTGTATGTTTTCATTTGTCCAGAAATCATCAGAATCAATATAGTCTTTTACAATTTTTCTTGCATAACTGCCTAAGGCAACTCCTTCAAAATTAACAGAGCATTCTTTAGCAAGTTTGGAAGATTTTGAATTTGTACCGCCTGACAATATAACAAATACAGGCAGTCCGTTTCTGTTTATTAACTCAGCAAAAGCAACAGTCTGCAATGTTGATTTATAATCGTCAATGCCGCCGGTCATAGGGTTTCCGTCTGCTTGAATAATTACATCATCTTTATCACCAATCATTTGTTTTAATAATGTTATTATTTTTTCATCACCCATTTTAGAGCGGTCTATGCAAATGCTTAAAATACCGTTGTATATTGATTTTATTTTATTCCAACCCTCAAGTATCATTTCTTCATTTTCACTTGCACAATGAAATTCCACACAGTCAATTCCCTCTGATATCAACGGCAACAGCATTGTATAAGGCTGTTTATATTTATGTTCAACAATAATAGAACCGCAATCGCATGCCTGAATACATTTTAAGCACCCTATACACTTTCTTTCATCGACAATATATTTTTCATCTTCATTATAAATTGCATTTTGAGCACAAAGAGCGGCACACTTTCCGCACGATGTACATTTTTGCCCGTTTATAACGGTTTTACTGACATGTATATCATCACAAAGCCCAACACTGACGCATATTGCAATTTCATTTTCCTTTCCGGCTTTTAATATTCCGCTTTTCGCCGCGTCAATTACATCCTTTCTTGCACAGATATCTATCAAGTTAAATCCTGCGCAGGAATATACATAAGCTAATTTTTCAACTTCCTTTGTATCCTCATTACCTGCTCCGCAGACTATTTTTAAACATTTGCGCTCATTTAATATTTTTTTCATCTTTTCCATAACATAATTATTATATAATAAATTTAACGAGGAGAAATAACATGAACACCTTAAACGCTGACAAATGTCTTGTTTTAATTATTGATATACAAGAAAAATTAATAAAGATAGCTAAAGACGATACCGTTAAAAAAAATTCGATTTCAATTGCAAAAACAGCTGAAATACTAAATCTTCCCGTGATTGTTACAGAGCAATACCCGAAAGGCTTAGGAGCTACAATTGATGAAATTAAATCACTTAATTTAAAATCAAATTATTTTGAAAAAACGACTTTTAGTGTGTTTAAAGAAAATAATATTAAAGATAAAATTTTGAACTCTAATAAAAAGCAAATTGTTATATTCGGAATAGAAACTCATATTTGTGTGCTTCAAAGCGCAATTGATTTATTAAATGCCGGGTTTGAAGTTTTTATAGTCCAAGATTGCTGTTGTTCCCGCAATGAAGAAAACAAAAATGCCGCAATAAGACGATTAATTCATGCAGGGTGTCAGATATTAACAACCGAAATGATTTTATTTGAATTATTAGAGGGGTCTAAACATCCTAATTTTAAAGAAATTCAAGCATTAATAAAATAATTATTTTTTCTTTAATTTTTCATCGTTAACCAAATTTTGAAGCCGCTCATATAGCTCAAAATTAGTATGCAGCTCTTTGGAGCGTTTTTTTGCATAGTTTATCAATTCAAAAATATGCGCAGGAATGTTGTGCCTGTTTTGTATATACCAATTTTCTTCAATATCAAGCAC
Source organism: Candidatus Gastranaerophilales bacterium (assembly GCA_947587605.1). Lineage (GTDB taxonomy): Bacteria > Cyanobacteriota > Vampirovibrionia > Gastranaerophilales > Gastranaerophilaceae > Avigastranaerophilus. The sequence continues at coordinate 302 of CANPYB010000050.1, read as the reverse complement.
GGTTGTATACAATCCCGCTTCATAATTAGCTTTCATCCAATTTTCAATTTCTTCTGTTGTATCATTTATCCCGGGAATTATTATAAATTTTGCACTGACAAGATATCTGCCCAAGAATGTTGTTTGAAGCGCATATTTTCTAATCGTATCTCTTACATCATCATAACAGTCAACTTGCTTAATCTTTTTAAAAGTTTCTCTGCTTCCCGAATCAACAGAAACTACTACATATCCCCTTATTTCATTAATTGCTCTTGCTAAAGCAGGACTGTATTTTATACCCGATGTATGAACTCTTATTC
>CANPYB010000049.1 GCA_947587605.1 Candidatus Gastranaerophilales bacterium | reverse complement strand
ATATTTTTTTAACTTATTTAAAAAGTCCTCATCATCTAAAAGATTACGTTTTAAATTGTTAGATGGTTCTGATTGTTCATCAATAAATACTCCTTTCATTGTTTCAAGTTTATCATTCCCAACTTGCTGAGGAATTTTTTTACTGAAATATTCATGCAAAACTTCTGGCATTTCTTTATAATTATTTAAAACTTGATGTTCTCTTGCATAATCTGTATCTAAATAAGAATCTGTTTTGGACATATGCAAGTTTTCTACAGCCTCTTTACCATGTTTAAATTGCCCTATAGCTTTTACAAATGGTATATCAATATGATCAACACCAATTTTCTCTTTAACTGCATAATAATATGGTTCAACATATTTTTTATATTCATCTCTATATCTTTCTTGACGTATTTGTTTACCTTTTTGTTTTAATTTTTCAACATCTGGATTATTTGAATTTTTAGGATATTTCACCTCATCAATTTCTTCATAATCTTTTTCAATTTCTTTAGTTGATATTGTATTACCGTTTAATACATAGTCATTACTACTTAATCCCAAAATTTCAAGAGCTCTTTTAGTATCGGGTACATGATTTCTTTTATCTGCCGATATATTGTTTATATTTTTTTTAATATCTGCAGCACCGCCTGTTACATAACCTATATCTTTTTTATTTATTTTTATTTGTTCAATATTCGGTTCTTCTTTGATTATTTCTTTTTTATCTTTCATTGTCGGATATAGTATATCTTCACGTTTTTTTTCTTTTTGTTGATTTTTAATATGTTCAGCTAATATTTCTGCCCATTCTCCATTATTATGTTTTTTAGAATTAGTTAAATTTTCATTGTCTTCTTTATTAATATCAAACCTTGATACGCCAAGCCCTATTGTTTTTTTAATATTTTCTTTTTCTTTTTTATCTTTCATTGTAGGGAACAGAATATCTGCTCTCCTTTGCATTTTATCTTCATGTTCATCCCAAAACATTTTTCCTCCTTAACTTATTAAATGCTTATTTAAATTGTGTTATACACTATATTATTAATATAAACCTACTTTATTATGTCTACAAGATATATCGCATAAAAATATAGTTCATAACATTGTCTAATATGCCCGAAACCATGAAAAACACTAAGTTACAGATAAATGTTAATAATTGTAAAATTTTAATTCCAAATATCTGGAGTTGCAAGCGTAAGTGCCGTTATATTATTGTAACCGTTAATCTTTAACAGTTTTATTATTTCTTCAAGGGTTATTCCCGTTGAAGTTATATCATCTATTATCAACAAAGGAGTTGATTTATCGGGTGCGTTTTTATTGTTTAATTCAAACGCATTTTTTATATTTTTAATTCTTTCACTTTTATGCAATTTGTATTGCTTTTGAGTATCTTTTGTTCTTATTATAAAATTTTTATTGACCTTAAAGCCTGTCAAAACGGAAAATTCATCGGCGGTTAAATCCATGTGATTATATTTGCGTTCTTTTTTCCTTAATTTATGGATTGGAACGGGCAGAATAAGGAAATCCTGCGCTAAATCCAGCTGTTTAAAATAATCAAACATAATTTGCGCTTGAGCCTGCGCTAAATATTTTTTATTATAATATTTAAAATCTTTAACAAGTCTTTTTATAATATCGTCATAAATTGTGCAGGCATATACATTTATATCTTCTAATTTTCTAAAAACTCCCTTGGGCATAAATCGGATTTTTTTATAACATTTACTGCAGATAATTTTATCATCCTTTGTTGAACGGCAAAAATAGCAACGGCGGATATATATTAAGTTTAGTAGTTTTTCCAAAATCTTTATCATATAATCAAATTATATTAGATAATCGGGAATAATAAAATGGATTTACATATATTTATAAGCGCAGTAATAATGATATTCTTAATAAGTTTATTGATATTAGTGCATGAAGCAGGGCATTTTCTTGCCGCAAAATTAGTCGGAGTCAGGGTAGATAAATTTGGTTTTGGGCTGCCTGTCGGGCCTATTTTGTTTTCAAAAAAGGTAGGCGAAACAGAAATATTAATTCATGCGTTTTTACTCGGCGGTTATGTTTCATTTCCTGATGATGAGCAAGATTGTGACCTGCCTATGGATTCGCCTTTAAGATTTTGCAATAAAACAGTTGGGCAAAGAGCTTTTGTTATCTCGGCTGGTGTTATATGTAATGTTATTCTTGCTTATATTTTAATATTTTTTACAGGATTAATATGGAAACATTTACCCGAAAATACGTTTACGGTTCGCTTTGAAAGATTTGCTCCCTCTGCTGTCGAGTCAATAAAAACTTCGGGAATTCAAAAAGGAGATATTATTTATTCAATCAATGGTTTGAAAATTAATTATCCCATTGCGTTAAATAAATTTTTCAATTATTCCAAAGAATTTGACGGATTTATTAATCCTAAAACAGCAGAAAAAAAACTTGATGAATTAATTAAATTAAATCCTCAATATAAGGCAGATGATATTATAAAATCGGGAAATACTATAAAATTACCTGTATTTACTGATGAAGAACCTATAAATTTAACTTTGGATAATATTTTGGGAATAGGAAAATATAAACCAAATGAAATCGCCTTATCAGACTCACAAAAAGAACTGCGTGATAAAATTAATTATAGTGGCAGTTATAAATTAGAAGCAGATATCTCGTTAAGTGATATAGCAAAAGCTATATCTGATACAAGAAAGCCGATTTCAATTGTAGTTTTAAGAAATAATGAACAAATTAAATTAAAACCCGTATATTCTTCACGTGAGGGAATGCTTGGTATTGAGCAGTCATACAGTGAAAATTATGCAAAGACTGATAATCTTATATCTGTAATAAAAGGAACAAATAAGTATGTAAATTACAATATGGGGTTTATGGTTTATACACTAGGAAAATTATTTACGGGAAATATTCCGATGAGCGAAATGAACGGAATTATTGCAATAACTAAGATAGGTACAGAGCTTATTGCATATAAAGGTTTATTTGAGGGAATACTGTTAACTGCAATGATTTCGTTAAATCTTGCATTAATTAATATACTGCCGATACCTGCTTTAGACGGTGGACATTTATTGTTTTTAATAATAGAAAAAGTAACAGGCAAACCTGTCAGCAAAAAATTTGTTGAGGTTTTAAGTAATTTATTTTTCTATTTACTGATAGTCTTAATGGTGTTTATTGTATATAATGATATACACGGGTGGATTATAGGAAAATTTTAAAAATGGCAGGTCATTTATACATAATATCCGGATGTTCGGGTGTGGGAAAAGGTACTTTATTAAAGAAGTTTCTTGCAAATAATCCGCAGATAATATTATCTGTATCGGCAACAACACGTCAGCCCCGTATAGGCGAAATAAACGGTGTTAATTATTTCTTTGTCAGTGAAGAAGAATTTGAAGCGTCGGTTAAAAATAATGAATTTCTTGAATGGGCGCAGTTTAGCGGAAATTATTACGGGACAAAAAAAAGTTTTGTTGAAAAAACTCTTGCAAAAGGTATTGATTTAATACTTGAAATAGATGTGCAGGGTGCAAAGCAGGTAAAAGAAAAAATGAAAGAAGCTGTCAGTATCTTTATTATGCCTCCCTCGCTTAAAATATTGGAAGAACGGCTGAGAGGAAGACATACGGAGGATGAAGAAACGGTAAGAAAACGTTTAAATGAAGCTGAAAGAGAAATTGAGGCAGGTAAATTTTTTGATTATAAAATTGTAAATGATAACCTTGATGAAGCACTAAAATGCTTGCAGGAAATATTTAATAAGAAAAAAGGCTTATGATGTTAACGGGCAAAAAAGTATTATTAGGAATAACAGGAGCTATTGCAGCATACAAAGTATGCGAGCTTATTAGATTATTTAAGAAGAATGGGGCGCAAGTGCAGGTTGTAGTTACTCCAAACGCTTTGAATTTTGTTACAAAAACTACACTTGAAACCTTGAGCCAAAACCCGTTATATGTTGAACAATTTGAAATAAAAGATTTTAAACCCGAACACATCGCATTGTGTGATGACAGTGATATATTTATAATTGCGCCAATAAGCGCCAATACAATCGCAAAATTTACCCATGGGATTTGCGATAATCTTTTAACTTCAATATATTGTGCGTATAAAAAATCTGTAATCATTGCGCCTTGCATGAATACAGGCATGTGGGAAAATCCTGCCGTGCAAAAAAATATAGAAACTCTTAAATCGCGCGGAGTAAAGATTGTAGAACCCGAAACGGGTTATCTTGCCTGCGGAACGGAGGGGAAAGGCAGATTAGCTGATATAAATAAAATTTTTGAAACTGCAAAACAGATTTTATTGCCCGAACAAATACTAAAAAACAAGAGAGTTATCATAACGGCAGGCGGAACAAGAGAAGATATTGATATTGCAAGATATATAGGCAACAACAGCTCGGGGAAAATGGGTATTGCGCTTGCAGACAGCGCAAATTCGCTCGGGGCTGAGGTCGTTTTAATTTCAACGGTTGAAGCAAAAAGAAACTATCGGGTTATAAATGTTAAAAGTGCGGATGAAATGTATAATGCCGTAAAATCGGAATTCGAAAATGCTGATATACTGGTAATGGCAGCGGCCGTTAGCGATTACAGAGTAAAAAATAAAATCGGCGGAAAAATAAAAAAAACAGGCACAGGATTGACTTTAGAACTTATTGAAAATCCCGATATTCTGCGTGAAATGTGCGCAATAAAAAAATCTAATCAAACTGTTATAGGATTTTGCGCTGAAAGCGAAAATTTAATTGAAAATGCAAAAGAAAAAATTAAAAATAAAGGCTGCGACTACATTTGCGCTAATGATGTATCTCAAAAAGATATAGGCTTCTCGTCAAATTACAATGAATTGTATATAATAAATAAAGAAAATAAAATTTATCACATTGATAAAACCGATAAAAATAAAGCAGCATACGATATTTGGAAATATATTTATGGAAAACATTACTAAAATAATAAAGAAAATAGAAGAATTTGCCCCGTTATCCACATGCCAGAAATGGGATAACTCGGGCTGGCAGATAAATTTAGGGATAGAAGATATAAATAAAGTGCTTTTAGCGCTGGACGTAACACCTGCGACGGTGGATGAAGCAATAAAAAATAAATGTGAGCTGATTTTATCTCATCATCCCGTATTTTTTACGGGCATAAAGTCAATAGAAGCTCCGTTTATAATAAAAGCAATAAAAAATAATATACAAATATATTCTGCTCATACAAATTTAGATATAGCGCAAGGCGGAGTAAGCGAATATTTAGCGGAAAAGTGCGGATATAAAGACTTAGATACGGCTTTTGAATTTATAAAATATAAGCAGTTTGATAAAGAGAAAAACTTTTCAAAATTAATATCTACACTGAAAACAGTATTCAGCCTGCCGAGTGTGAGAGTAGTTAACAGCCACCGTAAAACATACCGTTCGATAGCTTTTTGTTCGGGCAGCGGTGCTGAATTTATACAGGACTTGGAAAAAATCGGAATAGATGTATTTATAACTGGTGATTTAAAACATCATCAGGCATTAAGCGCAAATAATATGACAATAATTGATTTAGGACATTTTCACAGTGAGCGTTTTGTTGTTGAAATATTCCAAAATATTTTAAAAGATGAGGACATAGAAGTTATTGCGGCGAATGAAAAACCGGCATGGGAGTTAATATAATGAAAAAAATTTTATTTATTTTATTTGGTTTATTGTTATTGCAAACTCAATGCTTTGCAAAGGATTGCGTAGAATTTAATTTTCCTAACGACGGGTGGCACAAAGTAGCAAGTCCTGACGGAGTGGAAGCTAAAAAAAGCTATGTGCCTTATAATCAAACATCGGAAAACTATACCGAAATGCTTGTTTTTACTGAGAGAGTGCTGAAAAATAAAGATATAGCCCCCATGACAATACTGCATAAACAGCTTGGAAAGGATAGAACTAATTATCCCGATATTGAGCCTCAATATATAAAACACGATTTTAATGAAGCAATGGTTACGTGGTGCAGTCAAATGAAAAATACCTGCACTGTTGAAAGGGCATTCCAAGGAAAAGAGGGCGTAATTTTAGTGATGTATATAAATAAAATGCCTCATTATTCACAGAATATGTTTGCTCAGTGGTCAAATATAATCGGCAGTGTTAAATTATACGAAAAAGCCGAAACCCCGCTTCCTAAGAATGTTATAGAATTATAATTATGCAGATAACAGGCGGAGTATACAATTCAAGAAAAATAAAAACTGCCGATTACGATAATATCAAACCTACATTATCAAAAACACGGCAGGGAATATTTAATACGCTTGCTTCAATGTTTGATTTTAAGGGTAAAGTTTTTTATGATTTATTTGCAGGAAGCGGGATAATGGGGTTAGAGGCTATATCGCGCGGATTTGAGGTTGTGTGTTTTGAAAAAGATAAAAAAACGGCACTTGCTTTGCAGGAAAGTTATAAAAGTCTTAATTTAAAAGCAAACTTATACTTTGGCGACGCGTTAAAAAATATTGTTAAATTAGGCTCAAATAAAGCTGATGTAATATTTGTCGACCCGCCTTACGAGTCTGATTTATATGAAAAAGCGCTTGAAGTAATAATAAATAATAATATATTAAATCCGCAGGGGATAATAATTTTAGAACATCCTGCGGATAAAATAATAAATCATGAAAAATTTAATTTAATTAAAACAAAAACATACGGTAATAAACAAATTACGTACTTAAGTTTAATCTAAAGGAATAACAAGTTTTTGTCCGATAGAAAGTTTATGAGCGCTGGCTAAATTATTTGCCTGCTTGATTTTTTCAACTTTATTAGGGTCATATTTGCCGTAGAAACGATAAACAATACTGCTCATAGAATCACCGCTTTTAACCGTGTAAGTTTCGAAAGTCGGGATTTTCGCTTCATTTTTTACCGTATTTGCGGCAGGAATTACCGTAACTTGCTGATTAATTTGAGGAAGCGTATCTTTTCTTGAAATTTTCTTTTCATATTTAGGCTGTCCTAATACGGACGGCTCGCTGCCTGTTGTTATATTTGAACTGATACTTAATATTCCGTTCATTATAAACATACATAAAGCACCTGTTATAAATCCCGTTAACAGATAAATTCCGGGGGATTTTTCTTCTTTAGGGTTAATCTTAAAGTTTTGCCATAACAGGTCAAGTTCTTTTTGTTTTCCTTGTCTTTTGTATGTTTTCGGAGTGTTATCTTCCTGATTAAATTCTTTTTGGTTTTTTATTTCGGATAAAAAAGCTATTTTTTCGTCAGAAATGTTTGACCTGTAAATCGATGAATTTCTCATTTATAAAACCCAATCCTTTCCCTCTACAATGCCATGATAGTCTAAGTACTAATTTAAAGTCAAGCAGTTGTACTCTTTTATTACAAAAAAGACTAATGTTTTTTACATTAGTCTTTTTGATATACTTTTAATTTAGTTTTATTAAGCTGCAATACCTTTAATTTCTTTTATTAAGTAGTTAGCAATCCATTCAAAGTCGCTGTTTGTTTCGGCAGCCTTTTTAAGGTAGTCGATAGAAGATTCGCCTATTCTTATAAGCACCATAGCAACAACGCCTCTTGTTCTGCCTTTAACTACTTGCAGCGAATTTACAAGAGAAGGTACGGCATCTTTGCCCATATCTACAAGTTCGTTTTCAATTTCGTTTTTTATATTATTATCTGCATTTTCTAACTTTGTTAAATATTCATCAATCGGTAATAAAACTGCGTTCATTAAAATGTCCCTTCTGAATGTTATTTATAACTTCCGATTTTATTATAAAGCAAAAAATTCAAATTCCCGTTTTTTTAATATATTCTTTATATCGAGGCTAAAACCCTTTAATAATAACTGTTTTTATTTGATTTGTAATTGGAATTTTTATTATTACTTTCAAAAAATAGCCCAAAAATATAGTAAGTATATTATACGTTGGTCTATTTTATTGTCATTAAAATAAATTTAAACTGAATATATCCCGAGGATAATTTGGGATATGGAAGTGTGTAAATAAAGTCATTACGGGGTATAGAAAAAATGCTGGTAGAAAAGTACATTAACGGATTAAATCAGAGAAGCCAAATAGAATTTAAAAATGTATCAAAAGATATTATTCCGTGGCTTGAGCAAACGGCGTTAGAAAATAATTGCCTTATTGATAAAAAAGAGTGGAAAAGTAAATATAACAGTTATGTAATATATGATTATGAACCCTTTTGTTCTGACGGGTTTGAAATAAATATTACCGTGTCGTCGCATGACATTAACTATTTGTATTTTTTAAAATTTCTGTATGATAATAAGTTAGATACAATAGAATATTTAAATAATTGTATAGGTGAATAAATCTGCCCTGCGTTAACGCAGGCAAGGCAGTTAAGCGGAAAGAAAGGCAATAATATGGAAGAAAACAACTACACAAATGAAAACAAACATGAACAATGTGCTAAAAATGCATGGAAAATGTGTCTTTGCGCCTTGCTCGGAGGATTTTTAGGTGGACTGTTAGCGTTTTATATGGTGTTTGACCAAATAGCAGAACGCAGGTTCAGACCGCCGCATATTCCTCCGATGAAATTGGAAAAGAAAATGCTTCATGATATGGATAAAATGTATAAACAGGATATGGATGCATTTGATAAAGCTTTTAAACGTATGGATATGCCTAAAATGCCTAAAATAAAAGACCGCAATCTTGCTATGCCATTATTTATGATGGATAGTGTTAAGGTTGAGTCTGAAATTGATGATAATAATTTTGTAGTTGAAGTAGGCTTAAAACCTTTTCAAAATGATGAAAACAAAGTTAATTATAACGTAAAAGGCAGAAAACTTACTGTTTTTGGCAAATCTGAAGTTAAGGATAAAAATTATGAAAATGATATATCTTTTTCACAAGATTTTATTCTGCCAGAAAATGCTGATATCGCTAATATTTCTAAGGTAAAAGATGGATATGAATTAAAAATTATTGTACCGTTAAAATCATAATTTCGGATACAATTCACCAATCATATAAAGACTGCCCGTTACTATTTTAAGGCAGTCTTTTTGCATTAAATTATCAAGCCTTGAGGGATTAAACTTATATAAATGCTTTAATTGTTTTGCTGATTGTTTAAATTCATCAAAACTTAATTTGTCTTTATGATTGAATTCATAAAAATACACTTCATCTTCATCATTAAATAAAATATTAGAAATTTGTTTATAATCTTTGGTTTTTAAAGAGGAATAAATAAAAATTCTTTTTTGATTTTTAAAATAATAATCAAGACTTTTTTTAAGCTCAAGTGCGCCGTCAGGGTTATGCGCACCGTCTATAATTAAATTTTTATCCTTTTTATATTCAAGTCTTGCGTCCCATTTTAATGTTTTAAGCCCCTCTCTTACTGCGTTTTCGGTTATTCCGTTAATATGTTTTACTGCTTCCGTACAAAGTGCAAGATTTTTATTTTGATATAACCCTAAAAGCGGGAAAGGATATTTATTTTCGTTAAATACTGCATAATTATTCCCGTTTTCAAATACGGTTTCAATATCTTTATCAACTGTTATTAATTTTGAATGCTTTTCCTGTGCGGTTTTTTTTATGACTTCATAACCCTTATTATCTTTTGACACAATCACGATTGAATTTTCTTTTATTATTCCCGCTTTTTCCGCTGCAATTTGTTCAATGGTATTGCCTAACCTGTCGGTATGGTCAAAGGATATTGAAGTAATTATGCTTAATATTGGTTTTTTTATTACGTTTGTTGCGTCAAATCTTCCGCCTAAGCCTGTTTCTATTACCGCATAATCAATATTATTATCGGCAAAATACTTAAAAGCTGCGGCAGTCAGAATTTCAAACTCGGTTAAATCAATGTTATTTTTTTCCGCTACAGTACATATTCCACTTATATATTTGCTAAAATCCGCTTTTGATATTTCATTTCCGTTAATTCTAATTCGTTCCGTGTAATTTACAAGGTGAGGGCTTGTGTAAAGACCGGTTTTATAACCGCCGTGTTTTAATATATTTACAATAATTGCGCAAACAGAGCCTTTTCCGTTAGTTCCCGCTATGTGAATTATTTTAAATTTATCCTGCGGATTGCCTAAAAGTTTTGTAACGGCTTCTATTCGTTCAAGGCTTAAATTTATTTGAAATTTTCCTTGTGATGTTAGTAATTTTATTACTTGGTCGTAATTCATCGCATTATACTTTTTAATTGTTTTACAATTTCGTCTGCGGGGTTGGTTTTTGTTAATTTACTTATATTATCCCGCATTGTGTTTAGGGTTTGTTTATCCGTTATAATTTGAGAAATCATATTTAAAAGATTATTTTCATTACAATCGGCATCTTCAAGATAAAATGAAACCCCTTTATTTGTCATTTCTCTTGCATTTTTTCTTTGGTGATCCTGTGCTGCATAAGGATAAGGAACCAGTATAGAGGGCAGATTACATTGCAAAATCTCTGTTAAACTGACGGAGCCTGCTCTTGCAATTACTACATCGCTTGCTTTTAAAGGATATACCATTTCATCAAAATAAGGTGCTACGAGGATATTTTTATTTTCTT
>CANPYB010000048.1 GCA_947587605.1 Candidatus Gastranaerophilales bacterium | reverse complement strand
TAAAAAAATGTAAATATTAATAAATAATTTATAGAATAAATAACAACTTTAAAGTATTTTAAACTTTAAGTAAAAGGTAATGAAAGGTTTTTTATGTTTAAATGAAAGGTATTTTTTCCTATTATACTAAATATTTTGAACATATTGACGAATATAAAAACTGGTCAAAAGAACAGTCGCAAGCTGCTGCCGGCATAAAACCTCAAGATATTGAGCTGCTTAAGAAAAAAGCAAAAGCAATATCAGAACCCATATTGTTACTCGACAGTTACGAGCATGAAAAAGCCGAGGATTCGGAAACTTTCTTTCAAACTTTAAATATTGAATTAATGTCTGCAGCGGGTGTTTTATCTTCTCTGCCTGCAGGGGTTGTAAAATTAATTCCGTTTCTTGATAAACACTTTGATAAATCTTCATTAGCTAAAAAATTATCATCGGGATTAAAAAAATATTCCGCTGCTTCAATTCCTTTATTCGGTAAAAATATTCCGCTTACAAAAGTATTAACGGGAATCGGAGGGATTTTAAGCGCACTCTTTTTTATATGCGGAATTAAAAATTCCATGAAATCTCAATTGGGAATAATAAGAAAAGCAGGTTTTGACGCAACTCAAAATATTATTAACGACCCGAAATTATTTGCACAATTAACTAATGACCAAGAAACTCAAGTTAATTCCATTGTTAATTATGAAGAAAAAAATAAATCAACCGTAAATAAACTGGCAGACAGAATTAATGTTAAATCTTCTTTTCAAGAAGTAAAAGACTATCGCAATTCGCTGGCAGATTACGAAAAAAAGAAAAAAGAATATTTTGACTCCGTAAATAAAAGCAACACGGTTCATCTGTCAAAAGAGCAAGCAGATAAAGCCCAACAGGATAAACTATTTTTTACGGACTTTTTAAAAAATGTTGAGCATGATGTTCTTGAAGATTTAAGAAAAGTTGAAACGATTTCTAACATTTCATATTCCTCATTATTCACGGGCGGTTTTTTAGAATATCTTATAACTGATAAACTTGCAAATGTCCTTAAAATTCAAAATAAAGCGTTAAGAATGCTTATAAAAATCGCAGTTCCGCTGTTTACATATTTAATTTTAAACAAAAATATTTCAAATCTGGAAAATAAAGTTATTTGTGCAACAAAATACAAACATTTAAAAAAATTCATGGAACATCCGGAGCTTTATTCACAAGCAAATGAAAACAATAAACATAAGCAAAAACCGTCAGAATTCATAAAAATGGTATACCATGATTTACAAGAATACGAAAAATTTGCACAAACCGAACTGCCTAAACTTAAAGAAAGGGCTGAAGCAAAAAAACTTATCAACTTAACTCCGGCGCAAGCGCGCGATGCTAAAATACTGCAAAAAAACACCTCCATGGTCATAAATAATCAGAGAGAACATTTATATGAACAGTCCGTAGGTATTAAATCTCTATCTGAAACGATTTTAGGGCCATTGGATATTTTATCCACTGCCGTAGGCGGTTTTATAGGACATTCTCTTTCCAAAAAAATTAAAAATCCCAAATTAGCAGGGATGATGACAGGCTTAGGAGCCGTTATTGCATTTATTCCCGCTGCAATAGCAGAAGCTAAATTAACAAAACAGCAGAAACTTTCGGAAAAAATAGCCGTTATGCTTGCAATCAAAGATTTTAATAATGCAAAACAATTTGCAGATTTCAGCAAATCGGATAATTTTGATTACGTTCAAAGCATTCAAGGAAATTCAAAGGTTTTCAGCGACTTTATCTAAGGGAATTGCAGCTAAATTAGTATAAAAATTTTTTTCTTCATAACAATCCGGAAGATTATTCCAATATCTGAATATATTTATACCTTGCAATTTCAGTTTTTTTACTAATTCATCAGCCTCATATTGCGACTTTGCAAAATAAGGATAGCAAAACGGAGCAATTATATTTTTATTATTCAAATTTAAGCAATTAGATTTTTTCAATTTTGAATGATAAAAATTAAAATTCTCCATTCTGTTTTTTCGAGCTTTTTCTATATTTATAAATGAATATTTTTCTGATACTGCAGGTGACATACTTTTTATATCTTCATTATCAAGCCTGTTTTCATTTTTACAAAATTCTTCATAAGTTAAAGGGATAAATTCATATAAATAATCGTCATCTGGCGGGTTATATAATACATTTTTCCGTGAATATAAAAAAGCACCGCTTTTAAGATTAGGAAAGAATTTTCTTAAAGAATTAAAAGAAGCCAAACCTTTAGGCAAAGAATAAAATGAATGAGCATTATCAACAATTAAGTTTTTATATTCGTTTTCAAGCTCATCAACAATATCATCACAAACTCCAAAATAGTTCGGATACAGAATAAAAACATTTTTATCCGATAATTTTTGAGGTCTGAAATTTTTATCAATATGGTAATATTTAATTTTACAATACTCTTTTGATACGGCAATTCTAAGTGCGGGACAAATATAATAAGGCATATAAAGTTCTTTTATTTTATGAGTGCGGATTAACAGCCTTAAACAATTTCGTGCCGTATTAAGTTGTAAAAGATTATATTTTGTATTATTCATCAATATATAGTTCATACAAATTATGCATAGTACCGCCAAGCGCCGTCGGGTAAAGATTTTTTATTTTTTTTCTGACCGCGGTTATTGTAAGGGGGGAATATAAATAAATTATCGGACGTTCATCGTATATTATCTGTTGATATCGGTCATATATCAATTTTCTTTTATTGTAATCAAGCTCAAGCGCCCCTTGTTCAATTATTTCGTCAAGTTCCTTTTCCCATGGCAGCAGGGCATCTTCTTTATCATCCTGAAATCTCATATTAAATAAATGCAAATGCCCTTTTGAATACCAAACATTTTTTCCGCTGTGAGGTTCAAGCGGGCTCCCCGTTAATCCCATTAAAACCGTATCCCAGTCAGCTGTGGTCATCATTTTACTGACTAACGTGTTAAACTCAATAGGTTTAAAATTAACTTTTATACCGAGCTCTCTTAAGTCATCTTTTACCATAACTCCGCAGGCTTCACGCTCTGTCTGACCTGCATTTGTATATAAATCAAACTCGACAGCGTTTCCGTCTTTATCGTGAAGATATCCGTTTTTATCCAAATAAAAACCGGACTCTTTTAACAATGTTTTTGCGTATTCCAAATCACGCTCATGCCCGCTTGCCAGCGCTTCATTCAAATAAATTGAAGATAATGACTCCGCGGTAAATAACGGCTGCGCTGCACCGTTTGCAACATTATAAACCATTGCATTTCTGTCTATGGCATAATCAATTGCCGTTCTGAATTTAACATCATTAAACCATTTTTGTTTTATGGGATTTACATAATATTGACCGTCTTTATTTTTTCCGGTTTTCAAATTAAATGCAATAAACATTGTACCCGTATTCGGACCGAGATTATAAATCTTAAAATCGGAATTTTTTTCTTTAGCTTTAAATCTCGGCAAATCTTTGCCCCTTACGGAAATTACATCCAATTCTCCCGCCTCAAATTTTAATAATTCATTATTTAAGTCACCTACTATCAATATTACATACTTATCTATATAAGGAAGTTTATTTTTATTTTCATCAATTACGTAATAATTAGGGTTGCGCTTAAATACAACTCGCTGTGCAGGGATATATTCTTCAAGCATAAATGCGCCCGACGATACTATATCTTTAGGACCGGTGGTAGTGCCCAAATAAGTATCAAAATACCTTTTGCCCTTTTGTATTACGGGTTTATAAATGTGACCGGGGGCAATTGATGTTCCTACAAATCTTAAAAAAGGAGCAAACGGCTTTTTTATTTTAAATTCTACGGTATATTTATCAATTTTCTTTACTTTAGGATATTCGCCGTCAATTAAAACGGAATCGCGCAAAGATGTATTGCCGAAGCCTGCTAAAATTATGTCATTCCAAGTAAATACAACATCATCTGATGTAATTTCTTTTCCGTCAGTCCATTTTAAACCTTTTCTTAAAGTAATCGTATAAGTTTTTTGATCTTTAGAAACTTTATATTCTTTTGCCAGATTTGGTATAACCTCTCCCGTCAGGGGGTCTGTTGTAAGCAAAGATTCATAAAGTAAATCGCCTATTTCGGAAGATGTCGCGTCCTTTGATACCCAAGGATTAAATGTTTTTGGTCCCTCTCCTATAGTCGAAACAATTATCTGACCTCCGAATTTTCCGACTTGAGAGCGTGACATTTTATAATCTATACCATTTATTGTTACGGTTTGAGGCTCTTTATATTCAACTTTTGCACTTTCTTGACTTTGACCGTCACGCAAAACATTTATATCCTCGTCCGCCCCTTTATCTATCCTAAAGCAGGATACAAGCACAAGCGATATAAATATTAAAACTATAAATATTTTTCCGATAATTTTCATAATTTCAGATTATCACGGCATGTATAAAAAATAAAATTACTCGACAGGCTCGCCATAAAGACACCAGGTTTGCGCTTTGTTTATCTTAACATTAACAAAATCGCCTATTTTATATTTATCTGATTTAAAATGCACAATTTTATTATTCCCCGCGCGTCCGTTCAAAATAATTTGATTATTTTTTTCTGTTTTAGCCTCTACAAGAACATTTAAGACTTTATCTAAAAATTTTTTATTTGATAGCAATGCTAAATCACGATTTTTAGCATTTAACCTTTCTAATCTTTCATATTTTATATCCTCTGCGATAAATTTATCAGTCATTTTCCCTGCTTTTGTAAATTCTCTCGGAGAATATGCGGCAGTATTACTGTAATCAAGCTCAAGTTCTTCCATTGCTTTTAAGGTATCGGTAAATTCTTCTTCTGTTTCAGAGGGGAAACCTGCTATAAAATCGCTTGTTATTGTAACATCTTTAAACCTGTTTCTTATTTTAAAAACAATATTATAGTATTCTTCCTTTGTATAGCGTCTGTTCATTTCTTTTAATATACGTGAATTTCCCGACTGCATCGGGATATGGAAGTATTTACATACTTTTTCGCACTCATCAACTGCATTTATAAGGTCATCTGTAATATCAGAGGGATATGAAGTAACAAAACGTATTCTAAATTCTCCATCTAATTTATTTAATGCTCTTAATAAATTTGCAAGAGTAATATCGGGATTATTAAAATCTTTTCCGTAACTATCAACATTTTGACCTAAAAGAGTAATTTCTTTAAAGCCCTGTTTTAAAATATTTTCAGCTTCAGTTATAATTTCTTCGGGCCTTCGCGAGCGCTCGCGCCCTCTGGTAAAAGGAACGACACAGTATGTACAAAAATTATTACATCCTTCAATTATCGGAATCCAAGCGTTAACAGAGGCATTTCTTATTATTTTAAAATCATTTTGGTCTTTTATAACAGGCTTAGTTGTAATGGCACAAACTTTTTCATCATTTTCAATACGTTTAATAAGTTCGGGCAGTTCATATATATTATGAGTACCAAAAACCAAATCAACATAAGGCGCGCGTTTTCTGATTTTTTCTTTATCCTGCTGAGCAACACATCCGCATATTGCTATTTTAAGATTAGGTTTATCTTTTTTGCGCTTGCCCCAAACTCCTAATTGGCTGTATGCTTTATCTGCCGATAACTGCCTTATTGAACAGGTATTTATTATTAATAAATCAGCTTCTTTTTCGTTATTTGTATTTTCATAACCAAAGTGAGAAAGAATACCCGCTATTCTTTCACTGTCCGATTTATTCATCTGGCAGCCCAGAGTTTCTATATATAATTTTTTCATAAAATTATTATACTTTAAACAAATTACAACGATTTTTTATTTTTAGAATTTTCTTTTAATAAGCCTTTTGCATTTAACATATCAATAACTAAGAAATTAAACTTTTTTGCAGTAACCCTTTCAGTATTTCTGCATTTATCTATATCAAATAATCGGCTGACTCTCAAATCAGGTATTCCGGAAAAACTTTCTATTTCTGATGTTCGGAGATAATTTTCTATATAATAATTTGCTTTCCTTAATTCATATTCACTGCTTTGAGCATTAATTAAATCATCATTAATACTCAGAAAATGCATATTTTTTTGTTTTATTCTGAAATATTTTGTAATTAAATCTTTAAAATATAAAAGAGATCTTCCGCTGGCAGTAAAATCATAAAAAAGGTATGATTTATCCGAAAATGAAATATCCTCATTAGAAATACCCTGTTTTCTTAAAAATCTGCCGTACTCTTTAAGCCCGTCTGCCGCCCCGAGAACACAATCAAAATCCGGAAAATTTCTTAATCCGCTTATCGGTAAGTACTTTGTTTCTACTCCCATAAATTCAAATACTCTTGCTAAACCTGCGGGGGAACGCCCTATTGAACAAAAGACATATTTATCTTTTCCGTATTTTGCATCCAAATATGATTTCAATTTCAATGCATGGTCTACATTATCTTTAGCAGTAATATAAACATCAAAATCATCAGTGCAAACTTTTCTTACTGCTTCAAGTTCTTCACCGTGAAGTTTTTTATAATCTTTTATTTTAAATTTTTTAGTAGAAGCAAATACTCTTTTTGATATTTCTTTTTCTTTTTCATTTTGAGAAACAAATGTATCACAAGTTAGTGCCTGAAATGATACAGTTTTTCTTACTGACGTATTATTTGCAGCAGAAAATCCTTTTAGAAAATTTGCATAATTTACTTGATTAATTTGAGATATTTTCATATTTTTTTTAAATCTTGTAAATAAATTTTTTGCTCGAGACAGGTTTACATGCTATACTGCAAAAAAAGGAGAAATTATGACAACGCAGGTACGAGCAAGCCATATTTTGGTTAAAACCGAAGAAGAAGCATTAAAATTAAAAAAAGAAATAGAAAACGGAAAATCTTTTGCACAAACAGCAAAAGAGGTATCTTTGTGTCCGTCAGGTCAAAACGGCGGCGATTTAGGCTATTTTACAAAAGGTCAAATGGTAAAACCTTTTGAAGATGCCGTATTTTCTATGAAAACAGGAGAAATTTCAAATCCCGTTCAAACTCAATTCGGTTATCATTTAATTCAGCTTACAGATAAAAAAGACTAATGGACATAAAACTAATAGAATATTTAAAAGAATACCTGGCAAAAAATGATATAGACGGGCTTGTTATAAATTCAACAAACGAATTTCTTGTTGAATATAATATGCTGAGCCTCAATTCAAGATATTATGTAACAGATTTTACGGGTTCAACTGGTGATGTTTTATTTACCAATAATAAAATATACTTATTTGTTGATACAAGATACCATGAGCAGGCTGATAATGAAGTAAATCATGAATATATTGAAGTAGTAAAACTCCCGTTAAATAAATCCTATCTTGAAGCATTAACAGAGCATATTCCGGCCTATTTTAAACTCGGAATAATCTCAACAAAAACTTCAAAAAGATTTTATGAAAAACTTTCAAAAAATCTGCAGGCAAAAAATTCAACAATAAAACTTATTACAACAGACCCCGTAATTGAATACAAATCGGAAAACATACCCGAAAAACAATACAATGTATTTAAAGTCGGGGAAGATATAACAGGATTAAATTCAGATAAAAAATTTGAGATGTTAAAAGAATATGCGGGTGAAAAATTTAATATTATCGTAACATCTTTAGAAGATATAGCATATTTAACCAATATGCGCTCTTATGATTTTGATTACAGCGCAACATTCCCCGCGAAAGCAATAATTACCGAAAACGGAGTTAATATATATTCTGACTGCGAATTAGGACAAATCGGAAATTATTATAATATATTTCCTCTTAAAAATTTTGAATTTGATTTAAAAAACATAGAAAGAGATACTGTTTATACAGACGAAGAAAGGCTTACAATACAGGATTATAAATTAATAAATCCGAGCAACAAGATAAGAGAAAGCCACTTAAAGTTATTTAAAACAATAAAAAATGAAAGCGAAATAAACCATTTAAAGAAATGCTTTGAGCGTGCTGATAATGCCTTAAAAGTAATATATGAAATGATAGACTCCGATAAAATATATTCGGAATATGAATACTATGAAGCGCTTGTAAAGGCAATGAAAGAAAACGGTGCACTTTCATTAAGTTTCAAACCTATAGTAGCCGTCGGAGCAAATACTTCAATAATTCATTATACAAATCCGTCAAAAGATAAATACTTAAAAGACGGCGACTTTTTACTTGTCGACTACGGCGGATACTACGAGGGCGGACTTGCAACAGATACAACAAGAACATTTATTAAAGGTATTCCGACCGATGAACAGAAAAGAGCTTACACCGCAGTATTAAAAGCATTTTTAAACGCTTACTATAATAAATACAACAAAAAATCTTCATATTTTAATATTGATAAAATAGCAAGAGAAACAATTGAAAAATCACTTCCCGCAGAATACCCGTTTGCGCACTCGACAGGACACGGAGTAGGAATAAGCGTACATGAAAATCCGCCCGGAGTATCTTCATCTGACGCAGGAAAAACTAAAATTCTTGAAAATACTGTATTTTCAATAGAACCCGGAGTATATAAAGAAAACTGGGGCGGAATTAGGCTTGAAAATACGGTTTATGCTTCATACGAAGAAGATAAAATAATAATGAATACGTTTTCGCATTTTCCGTTTGAAATAAAGCTCGTTGACCTTTCTATGATGAATGATTATGAAAAATATTATTATATGAAATGGCAGGCGGGTGCATGTATTCAATAGAAAAACTCTCAGCCAATAAAATTAAGCAAATAACAAAACTTCATCAAAAAAAATACAGAGATGAGGCGGGTTTATTTATTGCAGAAGGTGAAAAATCCGTATCTGAATTAATTAACGAAAACATTGAAATTATTAATATATACGCAATAAAAGAATTTAAGAATATTAATTCCCCGATTAATTATACTGACGAACATTCGATGAAAAAAATTTCAACAACAAGCACACCTTGCGAAATACTTGCAATTGCGAAGAAAAGAAAACAAGATATAAACAAATTTAAAAGTTATAACAAAATAGCACTTTTAGATAAAATATCAGACCCCGGGAATTTGGGGACAATAATAAGAAGTGCGGCAGCATTCGGAATTGAGGGGATTATTTTATTTTCGGATTGCACGGAATTATATTCTCCAAAGGTCATACGCTCATGTGCGGGAAATTTTTTCAAGGTAAATGCTGCCGAGCTTAAAAACAAAGATGATATTAAAAAATTGTTTCCCAATCATACACTAATAGCAACTTCGCTATCCGAAGAAAACAATATCACACTTAATGAGTGCAGTAAATTAAAAAACAAAATAATAATATTCGGCTCGGAAGCAAAAGGGATTTCGAAAGATTTATTAAATATCGCAGATAAAAACATTAAATTAAAAATGAAAAACAACGTAGAGTCCTTAAATATAGCCATTAGCGCCTCAATAATATTTTACGAAATAATGTAGATTATAAACTTTTGTAACAAAAAGTATATATTCACTAAAGTTTTTTATATACTCTGCCGATAAAAAACATGTTAGTTTTTATTGGAGAATAATATGAAACTAAATCTTACCGAAGAAAACTTTGACATTGAACTCAAAAAAATGCTTAACAACATTGAGTCTATTAAAGCCGATGTAGATCTCTATGAAATTGCAGTAGAAGAACAAATGGCAAATAAAGAGATTAATTAATTCAAACAAATTAACATGTTTTTGCTATGATTTAATGAGGTAAAAGACATTAAGCAGGCAAAGACATGTTAAAAGAGTATTTTTTGGAAACCGTAGAACACGCAGTGAGAGAAACCGCAAGAAAAGGACTGCTCGGACAAATGAACGGCAGTGAAGAATTTGCATTGCAGTGTGAAGTTCCAAAAAATACCGAGTTTGGAGATTTTGCGGTAAATGTGTCATCACTTGCAAAATTTGCAAGGCTTTCCCCTGCTCAAATTGCGCAAACACTGGCCGATAATATTAATAAAAAAGATTTTGAGATAAATACTACTGCAGGATTTATCAATTTTAAACTGCATAATAATTTATTAAATGAAATATTAACGGAAGTGATAAAGAAAAAATCCGATTACGCAAAAAATAATCAAGGCGAGGGGAAAAAGGTTATTCTTGAGTATGTAAGCGCAAACCCGACAGGTCCGTTTCATATCGGGCATGGCAGGTGGGCTGCTATGGGAAGCGCATTAGCTAATGTTATGAAGTATTCGGGGTATGATGTATATCAGGAATTTTACATAAATGACGCGGGAAGCCAGATACAAAAGCTCGGAAAATCTTTATATATAAGAATATTAAAAGAGCTTGGAGTTAATATTGATTTCCCCGCTGATGAAGAAGAAGCAAAAAATTATTATACGGGAGAATATTTAATTCCCGTTGCGAAAGAATTTATACAAATTGAAAAAGAAAAAGCGGACAAAATAAAAGCAGACTACAAAGGGAGTTTTGACGACGAGCATTTAAAATATTTATCAAAATATGCAAGATTAAAAATGTTAAGCCTGCAAAAAGTACTGCTTGAAAATTTCCACACTCATTTTGACAATTATTTCAGCGAATTAACTTTGCATGAAAGCGGACAAGTAAAAGAGTGTATTGAAAAACTTGATAAATTAGGCGTCTTATACGAAAAAGACGGGGCATTATGGTTTGCGTCATCTAAATACGGGGATGATCAGGACAGAGTAATAAAAAAATCGGACGGAGC
>CANPYB010000047.1 GCA_947587605.1 Candidatus Gastranaerophilales bacterium | reverse complement strand
GGGGCAGCAGGTCCGAAAACCGCCGCAAAATTAAGACGGCAAGATCCCGATATAAAAATAGATTTATATACGCAGGAGGAAATAATATCTTATTCGGCTTGCGGGCTGCCTTATTATATAGAAAATATAATTCAAAGTCCCGATACATTAATACTAAGGACTCCTAAGGATTTTCAAAAGCAAAATATTGAAGTTCACATTAAACAAAGATGTTTAAAAGTGAACACTGAAGAAAAAACTGTACTTTTGGAGGATTTAATATCGGGGAATAAATATGAAGTAAATTATGATGTATTAGTAATTGCAACGGGGGCAGTTCCCGTAATACCCAACATCGCAAATATAGATTTAAAAAATATATTTACCCTAAGAACAATCCAAGACGGAATTAAAATAAAAGAAAAAATGCAGACATCAAAAAATGCTGTGCTGTTAGGCGGGGGTTATATTTCAATAGAATTAACTGAAGCCTTGGTGCAAAATAATATAACCGTCACATTGATAGAAAGAAACTCACAAATATTAAAAATGTTTGACGAGGACTTTTCGCAAATGGTAACGGATTATATAATAGGCAGAAACCCCGGGCAGGTAAGCATATATACAAATGAAGAAGTAGTTGCATTTATGGGGAATGAAAACGGAGAAGTGCAAAAAGTTATAACAGCTTCGGGGAAAGAAATTGAAACGGATTTTGTAATTCTCGGAACAGGAGTAAGACCGAATACGGATTTCCTGCAAGGAACAGGAATAAAATTAAGTATAAATAACAGTATAAAAGTAGACAAAACATTAAAAACCTCAAAACAGGGCATATATGCCGTCGGGGACTGTACTGATAATTATAATCTTGTAACAAACAGGTACACCTGGGTGCCAATGGGTTCTACCGCAAATAAAGAGGGGCGCTGTGCCGCAATAAATATTGCGGGCGGAAGCTGTTTTTTTGACGGAATATTAAATTCAACAATAACAAAATACTTTAATTTAACAATATCCATAATAGGAATAAGTTACAGGGAAGCAACTGAGCTGGGATTTCAACCCGAATATGCAATCGTCACGAAACGTGATAAAGCAGGGTATATGCCGAACACCGGTACAATGACATTAAAATTAATAGCAGATAAAAACACTCAAACAATTTTAGGGATACAAGGCATAGGTGAAGGTGATGTAAACCAAAGAATAAATACGGTAATTCCCGCAATATTAAGCAAAACGAAGCTGGAGTCGTTTATGAATTTGGATTTACCTTATTCACCGCCGTATTCTCCAGCTATTGATCCTGTATTAAATGCCGCTCAAATTATTTACCACAAAATTAACGGTTAACTGAAATTTTTTCGTTTGCAATCATTTGCAGTAAAACAGCCTGCGCCTTTTTGAGCTGAACGTCATCTTTATCTTTTATGTTTTGTTCGGTAATTTTTACCTCAATATCGGGGGCAATACCTTTTTTATTAATATCGGTATCATTCGGAGTTAAATACTTTTGAATTGTAATATTTAAACCCGCACCAAACGGAGTCAAACTTTTAACTTCTTGAACAAGTCCTTTACCGAAAGTATTTTCACCGATTAAAATAGCACGCTGATTATCTTTTAAAGCCCCGGATAAAATTTCGCTTGCAGACGCACTGCCTTTATTTATAAGGACTACAAGCGGCTGTGTTGAAAAATATTTTTTGGTCGAGCGCGATGTATCCTTATAACCGTCCCTATCGACAGTACTTACAATAATTTCATCATCAAGGAACAAATCAGCTATATAAATTGCATTATTTAAAAGTCCGCCGGTATTAGCTCTAAGGTCAATAATAATACCCTCTTTATTTTTATATTTTGTCATTATATCCTTAAATTCTTTACCGACATTAGTTCCCATAAAAGAACTTAATCTTATATATCCTATTCTGTCATCAAGTTTAATATTTTCGGGAATTTTAACCGAAATTGATTTAATTTCAATTTCATCCCTTTCAACTTTATAAACTTTATTGGGCACACCCTTACGTTTAATCAACAACTCAACCATAGTGCCTTTTTTGCCTCTGATTTTATCGGCAGCTTTATCAATAGTCATATCTTTAGTGGAAACACCGTCTATGGAAAGGATTTCATCTTCCGCAAGCAAACCTGCTCTTTCTCCGGGTGTATCTTCTATCGGAGATATAATTAAAATTTTACCGTCACGAAGTCCGATTTGAACACCAATACCATACAATGAACCTTTAATTGCATTTTTTTCTTCTTCAAATTCTTTCGGAGGTACAAATCTGGTATACCTGTCATTCAAACTTGCAATCATAGTATCAATAGCTACATAAGCATCTTCGGGAGTCTTGATTTTATTGTCATATTTATGTCTCCACCTTGTCCAATCCTGCCCGTTCTTTGTTTTGTCCAAATACTTTGTATTAACTATTTTCCATACGGAATCATATAATTCCGTATCCGATTGCGCCATTGCAGTATTGCTTCTGCAGCAGGATATACTGACAATCATCAGCGACAATGCTATTAATGTTGAATTTTTAAAAAAATCTTTCACAACTCTCTCCTTATTACTTCCAATTATAATATAAAATTAAATATTTGTTTATTTCCCCTTTAGGGCTATAAGACTTTTTTTAATTAATAAAGTTTCATATATTAATTTTCTTTTACATTTGTTTAAAATTACCTCGTTTATTTAATTAGAGAATAAGGCTAAAAATCAAAATACATTTTAAACTGTAGAAAAAGGAGATTATTATGCATTATTTAGATATTGAACTTGAAGGAATAAATGAAAAGGGCGAAAAAAAGAATTATAAACTCGCAGATTTTAAAGGAAAAAATGTAATATTATATTTTTATCCGGAAGATGATACCCCTGTCTGCACCGAAGAAGCACACAGATTTCGTGACGCTATGGATAAATTAAAAGAATATGCACATGTTATAGGGGTAAGTGCTAATGAAATTAAAGACCATATTGAATTTCAAGCTAAGCACAACTTAAATTTCATACTTCTTTCGGATAAATTAAATAAGTTAAAAGAAGCATTTAAAGACCATAGTAAGGATATAAATAACATTCAAAGAACAACATTTATTTTAGATAAAGACGGCAATATCGTAAAAACATGGGAAAAAGTAGATGTAGACGGACATGTTGAAGAAATAACAGAGTATTTAAAAGAAAATATGTAATGAATTAAAAGCAGAAGATATAATCTTCTGCTTTTTTTATTATAATTACTCTATTTAGTAAGAAAAACGAGGCTCTCACAGCTTCGTTTCACTTCGCATACAGGCTCAGACATCCTCACTTCGCTGCGGTGCTTCGCTTTGTATCGCTTTCGCTCGTTCTCGCCGGACAAATTTAACAAAAAAAGAGGGCTTACGCCCTCTTTTTAAATGGCGGGACCGACGAGGCTCGAACTCGCGACCTTCTGCGTGACAGGCAGACACTCTAACCAAACTGAGCTACGATCCCAACGCAAATTATTATATTCTAAGCAAAAAAAAATTGCAACAATTCAATTTTATTTATAATATAATTAACCTGTAACATTTTTACGAGGCAATATTATGAATAAATACTTACTTGAAATAGGAACGGAAGAACTGGCATATAAATTTATTCCGTCTGCTATGGAACAATTAAAGACGGAATTTGCTAAATCACTTGAAGAAAATGAAATCAAATATAATACAATTCAAACATACGCAACTCCGCGCAGATTAGCCGTAATCATAGACGGACTTCCCGACAAACAAGATGATGTTGAAAAAAACATTAAAGGACCTATCGCTAATATTGCCTACGATGAAAATAACAATTTAACTAAAGCCGCCTTAGGTTTTGCCTCTAAAAACAATGTTAAACCCGAAAATTTATACTTAAAAGAAAATTACGTTTGGGCGAAGATTGAACAAACAGGAAAACTTACAAAAGATATTTTAAAATCCATTGCGCCCGAAATTATTTCCAAACTCAAAGGAACACACTTTATGCGCTGGGCGGATTTGGATATTAAATTTCAGCGTCCGATAAGGTGGATTGTTTCACTATTAAACAATGAAATAATAGAATTTGATTACGCAAATGTAAAAGCCTCAAATGTTTCACGCGGGCATCGGTTCTCTAAAACGGAAGTGAAAATTGATTCACCTGATTATTACCTTGAAACACTTGAAAAAGCAAATGTAATTGCTGATGTTGAAAAAAGAAAAGAAACTATTATAAGACTTGCAAAAGAAAAAGCTCAAGAAATTAATGCCGATATAGTTATAGATGAAGACTTATTGGATGAAGTAACGTTCATTACCGAATGGCCGATACCCGTTATATGCTCATTTGAAGAAAAATATCTTCAAATTCCGGAAAAAGTCGCAGTAACCGTAATGGCAGTACATCAACGGTATTTTCCCTTATATAAAGACGGAAAATTATTAAATAAATTTATAACAATAAGTAACTATGTAGGCGGCACTTTTGACAACATAAAAGCGGGGAATGAAAGAGTTGTTAAGGCAAGATTGGAAGATGCGGTATTTTTTGTTCATGAAGACACTCAAAAACCGTTAATTTCCTACCTTGAAGATTTAAAAGGAGTTACATTCCAAAAGGGCTTTGGCTCTGTTTACGATAAAACCCAAAGAATTGTTACATTGTCAAAATCTATAGCAAAGGAATTAAATATTGAATCCGCACAAACTGAAAGATGTGCACTGCTGTGTAAAGCAGATTTAGTGACAAAACTTGTGTTTGAATTTACCGAACTGCAAGGGTACATTGGATCTGATTATGCGCTGAGAAGCGGAGAAACAAAAGAAGTTTCACAAGGTATAATGGAACATTATTTCCCGTTAAATGCCGATTCACAATTGGCTCAAGGCATTGAAGGTCAAGTGGTCGGTATTGCCGACAAAATAGATACTGTTGTTACCGTATTTGCCGACGGCAAAAAAATATCAGGTTCTCAAGATCCGTTGGGCGTAAGACGTGCAACACTGGGCATTCTAAAAACCATATTACAAAAACAATTAAAAATTAATCTTTCCGATTTAATAAAACAAACAATAGATATACTACCTGTCAATGTTGAAAATAAAGAAACTTTATATAAAAATATTAAAGAATTTTTTGAACAAAGACTCATTATTTTACTTTCAGATAAATACAAACATGATGTTCTCGAAGCCTGTATCAGTGAAAAAAATGTTCTGGCAGATTTGCAAGATTTAATAATAAGATTAGATATTGTAACCGATATAATAAAACAAAATGATTATGCAAAATTTCACGAAAGTATAAACCGAATAATAAGAATAATAAAGAATGAAACAAATTTCGGAAATACGGACACAAACCTTTTAAATAACGAAAGTGAAATTTCATTATGGAAGCATGTTTCCGCTATTGATGAAAAACAATTGTCTTATAAAGATTTACAAGCAAAAT
Organism: Candidatus Gastranaerophilales bacterium; assembly: GCA_947587605.1. Lineage (GTDB taxonomy): Bacteria > Cyanobacteriota > Vampirovibrionia > Gastranaerophilales > Gastranaerophilaceae > Avigastranaerophilus. The sequence goes on along the minus strand of CANPYB010000047.1, from coordinate 5,355 downwards.
TAACAGCTCTAATTCCATACATATCAGACTTTTTTGAAAAGGTGCTTGTTATGGATAAAGATGATAAAATCAAACAAAACAGAATAAACCTTTTAAATACAATAAAACAAAAATTTGCACAAATTGCTGATTTTAGCAAAATTGTATTTTAAAGAATTAAGAGTTTTCAATAACTGCCTTAATATTAGGATTTGAAACTTTAGATAATGCCAAATTTTTATCTGTTTCATCAAGTATATTTAATTGTTTTAAAGTGTTTACAGCTTCACAAATAATTATTTCATCATCAGAATTTAAAAGATTTTTAATTTCACCAATAACACCTGTTATTTTTAGTTCGGCAATAACCGGCAAAATTGATAAAATATCCGCTTTTGACTTATTTAACTGAACAGCTGCAAATTTTTTCTGCTTATTCCAAAACTCATTGCCTTGAGATTGAAGCAGTTTAAAAACAGAATTGATTTCATACCTGGTATCTTTATTCTCATCAAAAACATACTCTTGATTTTCACAAAATAACTTAAATTTAATTAATGATTTCAGTAAAACTTGAGCTATTTTTGAAGAAAATTCATTATCAGTTTTATTTTTATTAATCAATATTTCAAGACAATCATACATTTCAAACTGAAATATATCAGCCAGCGGGAGAATTTCGCCAAATCCGATAAGAATATTATCAATAATATCAAGCGCATCAGATAAATCAGAACCCAATAAAGACTTTAAACTTATACAGTAAGGAATTTGACCCGCAATATTTTCCGCCATTTTAGAATTTTTCATAGTTTTAATTATTTCATTAAGCGGATAATTTTTGTTGTATGCAGTAAAAAATTTAACAGCTTTTAAATGCTCAAAATCATCTTCAGAAGATAAAAGGCTTAAGGCAATATCATAAGAAATATCATCCTGCATTTGTCCTAAAGCCTCGGCTGAATTATATGCAAGATTTTCTTCATCGCAAAAGGCGTATTTGCTAAGGATTTCCAACGCTACGGTATCGGGTATATAAGAAAAATACTTAGCAGCATAAGTTTTTTGATCAACAGTACCGTTTTCTAAGATTTCAAATATATCATCAGTTAAATCTTGATTGGCATGTTTAGCTAAAATTGAGGCAAATAAATCGTCATAGTCAGATGAATATATTACAAAAAATTTTATTAAATTAGTAAAATTTTCTTTATTTACTGCAGTTTCAATACGTTTTGAAACATTATTTTTTATAAAATCAAATAAATAATCGGATTTATCAACAAGTTTTTTAAATAAATCAATACAAGCGGAATTTATAAGGAATTCGGCAGCCTGCAATGCTTTTGTTTCATCCTTTCCAATTAAATTTTTAAAATACAAATCAAGATTTTCCATAAAGTTATTATAATGGTAATAATACTGTTTTACAACAAAAATCCCCCGATATTAATCGGAGGATTTTTATTTTTAAAAGATTTAAAATTTATTCTTGTGTTGTAGTTGTTTCGGTGGTTTCTTGTGTACCGTCACCTGTTGTTGTAGTTATTGTTCTTGTCGTAGTTGTAGTTTGATTAACATAATCATTGTATAAACTGCAATCAACTTTTAATTCAATAAATACATCTTCATTAGCTCTTGCTTTGTAGTTAACACCGGGAGTTAAGAAACCTGCCAATAAACCAACACCGGCACCGGTTGGGAAGCCGATAGCCATACCGTCACCGGATCTGCCTTCAGATTCACCGACAGGAAGCCCGATAGCAGCACCACCGATAGCAGCTCCTGCTACAGTATATTCTAACGGTTTAAGCCATTTATTTTCAGTTAACACACCCTCATCATTATTTAACACTCTTGCAATAAACGGATATTCATGCCCGTTGGGGAATACCATTTTTTCAAAATGCAAATATACTTCAGAGTTTTTATTAATCCATCTTTTGTCTCTTAACTCAGCAATTGTTGCGTATAATTTTGTATTAGCAGGGATAATTAATGTTCCCTCTAAAGTTTTAACATCATTCTTAAAGTAGAAAGGAATAACATCACCAATCTGGTGTTTTGTTGAGTTAAAAGGTTCAACAAAAGAAACTTTAAATACGTTTTTAGCTAAAATAATTCTTCTTAAATTTGTAATAGATACTCTGTCAACAACAGCTCTTTTGTAGTTGTCAAGGTGTTCAACAGAAAGAACGTACTCTTGAGGTTCTTCTGCGACTTTTTCTTCTGCAGGTTCGGCAGCTTTTTTATCATCGACAACCAAATCCAAAGCCTTCATCAATCTTGCAAGAAGAACTGCAGCTTCAGCTCTGTTCAATTCTCTGTTAGGATTTAATTCTGTTTCTAAAGGCCAGTTTACATATAAACCATATTTGATAGCCTTAGCAAAAGGCAGAACACCCCAATCCGGGATTTGGTCAGAGTCAGCAAATTGACTTAATACGGAAGTATCAACTTCAGTATCCTTTGTAATATGGCTCATAATAGATGCCGTCTCAACTTTAGTAATAAATCTTTGGGGTTTAAATTCACCGTCGGTATAACCGTAAATCAAACCGAATTGATCCGATCTTGCAATATTTTCATATCCGAAAGTAGCGTCCGTAACATCCGAATACGCAGGAGTTGCAGTAATAGGTGCTTGACTCAAGCCTAAAGCTCTTAATAACCAAGCGGTCCATTCAACTCTGGGTACTTTTTCCAGCGGACGATATGTTTTATCTCCATATATTGGAACTATTTGTTTTGTAACAACATCTTCAATTTCTTCTGCAGCCCAGTAGTCATCCGGAACATCCGAATAATCCTTAGCGAGGGCGGAAGAAATACCGGTGAGCAGCAATGTTAAACTTAACATAATTGCCGCTAAATTCTTTCTAATGTTCATTTTTACCTCACTTAAACTATTTATTATATTTTAATACTTATTCCAAATCTACAAAAATTATATGTTAAAACATTTTTTATGGCAACAAAAGTAATCATAATAATGTAGAAACATTAAACTTTTATATAAAAGATATACACTATTTTTACAATAAGTTATAATATATAATGAGTGTGTTTTAATTCTTTCAATCATAGGGAATTAAGTTTAATAAATAGGAGAGTAATATGTCACGAACTAAAAAAAGTATATTTAATGCAATATTATTATGCTCATTATTCTGTATAATGACACCCGCTTCAGTATACGGCGATGTAATTAATGCTGCAACACAGATATCGATAACAGCCGAAGAAATTTCATCTCAAAACATAGAATCATACTTCAATTCAGTTCAAGAAGGCTACAATATCGGAAATCCTTTAACAAGCATTGAGGCTTTAATCAAAATTGACAACTTAACAACAAGTGAACCCGGCAACAAAGACCTAAAAAGCAGATATAATCTGGAGCTGGGAAATTTTTATTCCATGTTTGAGCAATTTGAAAATGCTTTAACTGCATTTAACAATGTATCCACTAATGATATAAATCAAAAAATGCTCATAGCAAAACAAAAGGCATGGTTTTACAATTCATTAAAGAAATTTAACGAAGCAAAACAAGAATTAAAAATTTTACAAAACTTAATAGCTAAAGAATACTCCTCTAATCCTCAAGTAATGTTTAATTATTACGTAGATTATTCTTATTTTCTTTTAGACAGCTGTCAATTTAATGAATTCATGCAAAACGAGAATAAATTAAAAAAATTGATTTCTCAAATACCCGCAGGCGAAGAACAAATCAGAGCAGAAATTGATTTAAACCAATTATTAGTGACCTATTATATATGCAGAAATATGCAAGATAAGGCAGTTGAAATATTGGATAAAAATATAAAACTTGCCGAAGCTAACGGTATTAATTATAAAGACAATACAACACACTTTTATAAGGATTATTACTATTCAATAAAAGATTTAAAATCCGTAAAAGAAATAATAGATAAACAAGCCGCAAAAGCAAAAAAAGAATACAGTAAAAACAGTTATTATATGTCTTATGTATATGGAGATTACATAAATTACTATAACAATTTTTATAAAAGCAATACCAATGAAAAATACTTAGCAAAAATGCTTAAAGTATTAGAGCCGTATAAAAATATAATTCCGGTAAAATACGGAAATGCAATGAAACAAACAGCAGTAATAAAAATGAGCAAAGGTGATAATGAAGCAGCTTTAAAATTCATAAATGAGGCTGAAAGGTATTATGCGAAAGCTGCATCATTAAATTCTTACCTTTATTACGATACTAACAAAATAAAAGGGAGCATATACAAAAATACGGGTAATGACGACAAAGCACTTGAATGTTATAAAAAAGCAGAAAGTATCATAAATAACTTACAAAAAAATTATATAACCAGAGAAACATACGACATTGAAGTTGATATTGCTTATTTATATGCGAAGAAAAATGATTTTAATAATGCCATCAAAAAAATAGAAAGCGCAATAAAAACAATAGAAAAAATATATAATAAAAATAACGTACAAGTTCAAATGCTGAATTTAAATAAATATAACATGTTAAATCAATTTAATAAAACAAAAGAAGCAGAAGAAGTGCTAAACAAAATATCTGTTGTTATAGACAATAATCAATTAGAAGGTTATAACTACGACTTTTTATATCAGTATTATGTAATAATGATAAATAAAAGCCTAAGAGAAAATAATACAGATAAAGCAAAGATTTATCTGCAAAAAGTTGAAAAGTATGCAACTTCGAAAAGACAAAAAAAAGAAATAAAAAATTTAAAAAAAGAATTAATAAAACAATAGAAAAAAAAGGATAAGTAATTACTTACTTATCCTTTTTTAAACTGGAAAAGAATTGACGGAACTCTAACTCATTATAAAAACGAAATCCTAGAGATGAGTCCTTATATAAAAGACATTCTTAATACAAATAAGTAGCTTAATAGCAAATTTTACTTGTTGCAGTTCTTAATATCTATTATTATAATATTCGATTATAATTATTCATAGATGAATGGGATATTTAACACACTACATTTGCGATTAGTACAGTTATGTATAATTTCACTGTGTTAATAATGACTATCTGAAACATAGAAAATTTATTTCGCTTAAAAACATAGTTTTATAAACGGATAATTAAGAAACACTTAAGTAGTATTTCAAGGAGATTTATTGATTCAAAGGAAGGGGTGGGATTAACCTATCGTAATGTTAAAACCCATTCAGAGCAGCGTGAGTAGCCTCTCGTTGAATGTTTAACAAATTGACAAGACCTCCATGATTGTATAGCATGGGTATATAGGAGCAATAGATATGACAGAAGAATTAAGATTATTTGAAGGTAATAGAATCAGACACATTTATGACGAAAAAAATGAAATCTATTACTTTTCT
>CANPYB010000046.1 GCA_947587605.1 Candidatus Gastranaerophilales bacterium | reverse complement strand
TTTAAATTAAGAGACCAATCATAATTGACGGGAGAATAGTTAACTCCTCTGTATGGTAAATACACGAAATAACTCATTCTCCAAACCTTTCTAAATTACATGACATTATAATTGTAGCATAAAACTACCAAAATGTCATTTGTTTTTCTGTGTTTTCGCCCATTTTCTTTTTATATTTTGAGGGATTATAATCAGCTTTTTCTATACAGATTGAATTGCTCCACTGTTTATCCGTTAGATAAAAAATATTTATTTGTCCTGTAGGCGGAGCAAGTTTTTTAACTATTTTTATGTATTGCTCTGTTTTATCATAAGTAACGCAGGACCTTACATAGATTGAATTTTGAAGCATGAAATACCCGAGTTTTAGCAGGTCTTTTCTGAAATTATTTGCATATCTTAAATCTTCTTTATCCACTACGGGTAAATCAAAACAAACAAAAAGCCATCCCATTCGATATTTACTCTTCATATTCTCTATTCTTTTGTGTATCTTTATCTAAAAATTGCTCTTTTAAATTGGGAAGAAAGATTTCACTGCAATCAAATTTAGCAAAAGCATTTGCGATTTCTTCAATATAAATATCAACAATATCTATTATTTTATAGCTGTTATCTTTATTTTTAATGCGATAATCTTTTAAACAATTAGGTATAAATTTAATCCACTCTTGTATTTCCTCGTTTTCAAATTCTAAGGGATAATTTTGAGAAAAATAATACAAATATAAGTCAACAAAAGCCCTAAAAGGTTCTGTTAAATCGTAAACAAGCGGAGTTGTTTTATAATTCCCTTTATGATGTATACCCAAATTAGGCAAAAGCCCATGAATTAAGATTGAACGAAAAATTAAGGTTTTTATTATTGCATAACCGTAATTTAAGCAGGCATTTTCAAAACTTTGTGCATTTTGATGTTCTCTTTTCATCGGCTCGCTTAAATAGAAAAAATAATCCTGCCAGTACTGTTTAGCTATGTTTGCTTCATTCATTAGTGGTTTATTTATTAAATTATAAAGATTATGCGTTTCGCACCCCATTAAATCAAGAGCATAAGCCTGATTTAATGCTTTTTGTTTTACTATTTTTTTCCAGAGTTTTGTTTCAAACTCTTCATTTTGGCTGATTTGATTATTAAATACTTTAGTTTTAACTATTCTATGCAAAGGCACACTCCAGCCGACAGGCTGAAACGCTCTATCACAGTGCTGAATTACAACATTGTTTTTTAACAATGCAGCTATTGCATTATTTGAAAATGATACGGCAGGAGTGCAGACTATCACAGCTTTTATATCATCAATAGGGAGTTTATAGACTTCATCCGTATCTTTTATTTTGCAAAATAAAAGTCCCTTATCTATTGAAATATAGCTTCCCTGTTTTGTAATATGGAGTATATGATAACTCATATACTCCATTTAATGATATTTTGTATTTTGTCAAGCTACATTTTTAGTTTATGAAATTCTGCCGTTGCAAGATTTTTTGCACTGGTTAAAATTTCTTGCCCTATATTATTTTCTAATTTAATTTTGCCATCAGACATTATAGTTCTGGTTTTATAAATTCCTTTAGAATAATTCAAAGCTCCGGCTTTAAAGTCGTTAGGTATTTCAACCAGACACCCTGAATAAAATACTTCTCCTCCGTTATAGAGCTTGCAGCCCATATCCATAAGTTTTTCTTTAACTTCTTTTGTTGATTTATTAGCGAATATAGGCATTACTTTTACATTGCCATTTGTATCGTAATAAAGAATTTGCCCTTTATGCCCTTTTGAGTGTTTAAATTGACCTTTAGTACCTTTTGTTCCAAAGTCCGAATATTCGCCTATTCTTTCTCTGCCGTTTAAATCGGTTTCTAATTTGCCCTCTGATACTATGGTTAATATCTTTTTAACTCTCGTTTTCTTTTTAGGATGAACATAATTTTTAAGCATATTTTTCCATTCAGCTTCAGATAATTTTAGCTCAAGTTTTGAAGTTAAATCATCCTTTATCACTGTATCTATAATATTTTTTATTGCTTTTATATCTTGTTTTATATCTTCTAAAGAAACTCTTGAAGTAATGTATGCTTTATCTTTTATTATTCTTTTACCGTATATGGTTTCAAGCGGATTTGTGTTTGCTTTTAACGGCTTTTTATGTGTATACGGGAATGGCATTAGTTCATTTATTTTTTGTTCGATATAAGGTCTATCTATGCCCTCAACATAATATCTTCTTTTTTGTTCATCAAGTTTTAAATTTCTTGCATAGCTTATACATATTGCGTCAAGTGCGTGGTGTTTGGGGTTATCCCTGTTTTTCTTTTCATCATCACCCAAAATAGAATTTAATTTATATATATTTCTGATTTTTGCAGTAGTTGAACCGTTTTCTACAAATACATGACGTTCACTATCTTTTGTTTGCATTCCCCAACCGCATATATAATGAGTTATTGCACTTGCAACTTTGGCAACTTGAGCAGTTTCAGCTAAACCGTTATAGCTGTCTATTAATTTTTCACACTTATCAGGCGGAAGTACAAGCAGGCTTGCTTTCTTTTTCCCTAATTTTCCTTTTAAGTTTGTAACTCTTAAGGTATATTCCGCCCACCTTTCTTTATCCGAGAACAACCATTCATAAGGAGTCCTGCCACCTTTATCTTGATTTTCCTTTTTTAAGCATACTACTTTATTATATAAAGCATCATTTCCACCCATACTGCGAGGATATATATGGTCTATTTCACATAGAGGGTAATCTGACAGTGAAATTTTTTGACCGGAGTATATGCATTTAAATTCTTGTGCTTTTGCCAGTTTATGCATTAAGAAGTATTGTTTTATATCGGCATTTGCTTCTTGAAGTTCTTTTACAATTTGTTCGTTTTCTTTTTCTTGCGCTTTTTGAAATTTCAAGTTTTCATTTGCTTTGATACTGCCGAATAATGAGTTATCAGCACCGTCACGAACAAATTCAAATATGACTTCATCAGGTTTTCCTTTACTTGATATTAGTTCATTAAAAAGATTTTTAAATATTTGCAGTCTGTTTCTTACAACAGGGTTTGTTATATTACCGATTAAAATATCACTTTTTATATCTGCGTTTTGAGCTTTTTGGGCCATTTCATCACGATTATCGGATATAAACAAATTTTCCCAATTACCGATTTTTGAAAGCATTGTTTTTATTTCTTCTTCGCTTATCCCGTTCGGTGTTCCTTCTTTATCAATATATTTTGAAACGTCAATTTCAGTTGGATTATCACCCGACAAAATTATATCAATCATAATCTGCATAGCACGTTTGCAAAATGAACTGCGCCCCGATATATTTGCTTTAAAGGGTTCAATTTTGTCTTTTATTCTTTTTTTACCGATTATATTTTCAATATCCGTTTTAGTAACGGTAAACGAAGGATTTTTTGTTTCTCCTTTTCTATATTTATTTAAATTCTCAATCCATATTGGCAATTTATTATCATATATTTCTTTAATTTCACAAGAGGCTAAAGGTCTTTGTTTATTAACTTCACTGTCAATAAATCTTAAATTTTTTAACTGCATTAACAGGGTAAACATTATATTTTCAATAGTATCAGCAGAACAAACATTTCGTTTTGGTAAAAGTTTACATTTTGCAATGACTCTGTTATCAAACCTCGGAATTTTTTGTCCTAAAACGCCCTGCCAGTCATTTACAGTACCTCTATATTGTATCCATTCGGGATTTTTATATGACCCGTATGCTTCACGATAATTTCCGTATAAAAATTCTTCAACGGTTATTTTTTCTAATTGTGTAAGCTGCTTTTTTGCTTCCTCCCACAATTTTGTTAATTCTTTCACTACAAGTTCTCTTGGGGCAACTCTGCCTGTTGTTCTAACTTTTGTTGGCGCTAAACCTATTGCTCTTTTTAATTCAGAAGGATTATTTTCTTCCCATAACCCTAAAAGCACAGCATCGTAATAACAAGGATATTTATATTCCTCCGAATTTATAATATCAACACCATCTATACAGCAATATTTTTTAACGGCTTCTTCATTTTCTTTTTCATCGTCCGTTCCGTTAGCCCAGGCAATATTTATATCATAACCTCTACGTTGGAAAGCATTATGCAAGGCTTTATATATCTGCCATTCTTTAAGTTTTTTGCCTTGAATTAAAGCAATTCTTAACAGAGTAGAATTATAAATTGTACTATCATTCTTGGTCGCAAATTCACGTTTAAATTTTTCATCGTTTTTATCTAAAACACAAAGTCCATGGCTTTGCCAAAGTTCATCAAACCATTTTTCTCTTGCCTTATGAGATTTTAAAGTTCTCATTACCCTTCTTCTTGCTCTGTTATCGGCAACCGTGGCATGGTCTTTATCTATTATTATTGAACCAAGTTCTCTTATTTCATTATTTTCTCTTACACAGTAGCCAATACTGGCTTTTCCCATATCAAACGCAAAAATCTTTTTCATATAGTCTCCCTAAAGTTACTTTTTTACAAGTATAACAAATTTAATTAACTTGTGTAAATAATGGTTTATTTAAAAAAAACTTAATTTGTGATATATATAAAAACAAAGGGATAAAGGGAAAAATAATGAGCAACAAAGGAATTTTAGCGCAGGCGCAAATGTTATCCGATGAGGAGCAATACGAACAAGCCTATGAACTTTTAGAAAAGTCTTATGAAAGTTTGAAAAGCGACCCGGAGTATCTTGAACAAATTGCGCTTTTGGCTAAAACGCTTGAAAAAAACGACGTTGCACCTAAATATTGGGAAGAACTTGTTAAGGTTAATCCAAACGCATTAATAGGTTATTCAGAACTGCTCGATTATTATTCAAACACAGATAAGTATAAATATTACATTACAAGAGCAAAATATAAAATCTTAAATGAAAAAGTTTCGCAGTCCATAGATGACTATAAAAAAGCTATTAATGCAACAACGGAAGAAAATGATATTATTAATGCTCGTTTTCTATTGGCAAAGGCTTATGAGCATGAGGGCAAGACACAAAATGCCATTGATGAGTATTTCAGAATACTTGAACAAAAAGATGATATGGCTATATATTATAAATTAGCCGATTTATATAATGAAACAGGCGACAGATACAGTGCAATCGATACGTTAGAGCGCGGAGTAAAAGCATTCCCCGAGGTCAATGAGCTTGGTGAATACCTTGCAGGGCTTTATATTAAAGAGGGTCAATACGATAAAGCGCTTGAAAATGCCCGCAGTGAATATACTAAAATCAAAGCATACCTTATGAAAGGCGATAACGACAACGCTATTGCGTTTTTAAATCAATATAAAGACGAAACAAACGCAAATTATTTTGCATTGCTTGCCGAGTATTATTTTAACACTAAAGATTATGATAAATGCCTTGAAAACATTAGCAAGTTTGAGAATTTATCACCGCAAAATCCTTTAGTTTTCCAAATGCGAGCTTTAGTGTGCGATGAGAAAAATGACCAATACGGCTATCACTTTAATATGGGCAGATGTTACTCTTATAAACAGGATTACGAACTTGCACTGGCGGAATATTTGAATGCGCATAGGCAAGACCCGACAAAAAGCGAAGCGGTAAAAGAAATTATCAAAATAAATGAAGCCTCGGGCGATAAAACAAGTTTGATGGAATTTTATGAAAAACTTGTCCGCCAAGAACCCGATAATGCGTTTGCACTTGCAGGTTTAGGCGATGTTTATGCCGATTTGTATGAATTTAAAAACGCGCTTGAATACTACGAAAAAGCACTAAAAGCAGGAACGGTAGATAATGAAATATTCAGAAAAATCGGTTTTTGCTACGAAAAATTAAAAGATACCGTTAGTGCTAAAGAGGCTTATGAAAAGTATCTTGCGAAAGCTCCATTATCTCCCGACACGGAAAAATTAAAAGAAAAATTAGCCAAAATGGATACCTCATCTTCCGTTGCCGTCAGTGCAGATGAGGGGCTTATTGATAAAATTATGAAACTTTTCGGAAAATAAGTTTATTTACATCGGGTATTTGGTAAAAATACACTGTCTTCTAAATAATCAAAATTTTTATTTGAACTTTTTATAATAAGATTTAACCTGCCTTTTTGATTTACAAAAAACAGCTACAGGGGCATAACCGTTATAAAAATTATATGCCTCAACATACTTGGGCGGCAGTATAAATTCCCCGTTTTTATCAATGTAGCCGAATAATTTATCCTTTCTGACCGCCGCAAGTCCGTCAGAAAAATTTTCAATTTCTCTAAAATCATCTTTTATTACAAGGTCTCCTTGTTTGTTTATATAGCCTAACTTATACCGCTTTTCATAAAGACCGTGAGTTAAAAATAATTTATCAAACTTATTAACTTTAGCTTTTATATAATATTTATCTTTTTTTACCTTACCCCAAACTTCTGTTTCATCTTGGATATTAAATTTTTCGGGAATTACGGGTATATAAATTTTAAGATTTTTATCGTGAACAATAAAATCTTTATCGTAAATAACGGGAGCAAGTCCGTCATGAAATTCTGCATCTTGGCAAAAGAATGGAACTTTAGAATAATAATCTTTTGTCTTGTAAAAACAAAATAAATCAATAAATTTAGGATTAATTACCCATTGTCCCTTTTTATTTAAAAATCCTACTTTGTCATTTAAACGTGCGGCAGCAAGTCCTTCCGAAAAATTAACAATAGAGTCATATTTTGGCTCAATTATCCATTTCCCTTTTGTATTTATTATTCCCCATTTTTTATTTATACGGACAGCTGCCGAACCGTTTACAAAAAGGTGATCTCCTTCTTCAAATTTTGGCTTAATCACCCATTCTTTATCATAACTTGATTTTTTATACCCGATTTTATAATCTTTTCCTTGTCCGGATACTAAATCGATTTTATAATTTTTGTTTATATATTTATCCATCTTTGCTTGTGCAAAATCATCTTTTACCTGATTTCCTTTTTTATCAATATAAATGTGAGCTTTTTTAGGAGAATTTGGAACATGAATATCAGCATTAACGGGCTGAATTATAAATGATATTGCAATGACAATAAACCAAACTTTAAACTTTTTCATATTTATATCTCCATAATAATTAATCCGATTATGAAAGAAACCTTTTAAATATAACATTCTTCGCCCTCAAAGTGAACACAATAATTATACTATCCTCAATTAAAAAACAACAAGTAAAATATTTAATCAGGCACTTTAAGTTTTTTTTTTAGAATGGATAATAAAAATATAAGGATATTAAAAAAGGGAAACATTATGACAAAAAGAGTTTTGCTTTGTATTATGGACGGATGGGGAATAAGTAAAGACAGCCCTAAAGATGCAACAAAAGTTGCACAGACTCCGAATTTAGATAAATTTTATAAAACGGAACCTAATATTCAAATATTTGCTGACGGCGAACACGTAGGGCTTCCCGACGGACAAATGGGAAATTCCGAAGTAGGACACTTAAATATAGGCGCAGGCAGAATTGTTTATCAAGAGTTAACTAAAATTAATAAGGAAATTAAAGACGGCAGTTTCTTTAAAAATGAGAAATTTTTAAATGCAGTTGAACACGTAAAGAAAAACAATTCATCGCTCCACTTGTACGGGCTTGTATCAACAGGCGGAGTACACAGTTCACTTGACCACATTCTGGCATTAATAGAGTTTGCAAAACAGCAGGGTCTGAAAAAAGTATACTTTCACGCATTTCTAGACGGTCGTGATACGCCTCCAAAAAGTGTTGAAGATAAATTAATAACGGCGGGATTGCCTCCGATTGCCTCTGTTTCAGGCAGATACTACGCTATGGATAGAGATAACCGCTGGGAAAGAATAGAAAAAGCATACAATATGCTTATTTTAGGCGAGGGTAATAAAGCAGAAAGTGCAATTGAAGCGGTTAAGGCTTCTTATGAAAAAGGTGTAACCGATGAATTTGTTGAACCGACTGTTATTAATGTTCCTAATTCACGCATTGAAGATAATGACGCAATAATCTTCTTTAACTTCCGCCCTGACCGCGCAAGAGAAATTTCAAAAGCCATAAACTTTGAAAACTTTGACGGATTTAACCGCAAGGCAGTAAGAAAAAATATTTATTATGTAACATTTACGCAGTATGACGCAACATTCCCGTTCCCCGTTGCGTTTGAGCCTCAAAAATTAACTAATATTTTAGGTGAAGTTCTGGATAAAAACGGAATAAAACAGTTCAGAACCGCCGAAACTGAAAAATACGCACACGTAACATTCTTCTTTAACGGAGGTGTTGAAGCACCCAATAAACTTGAAACACGTGTACTTGTTAACTCTCCAAAGGTTGCAACATATGACTTGCAGCCCGAAATGAGCGCACCTGAAGTTTGCGAAAAAGTTTTAGGCGCTTTAGATAATGAAGAATACGGATTTATCTTAGTTAACTTTGCTAATCCTGATATGGTAGGTCATACAGGAGTTATGGAAGCAGCTGTTAAGGCTTGTGCAACAGTTGATAACTGCGTGGGCAAAATCGTTGAAAAGGCAAAAGAAAAGGGTGTTGCAGTTGTATTAACAGCAGACCACGGGAATGCCGAATATATGGAGGATAAAACCACTCACGCCCCTTATACGGCCCACACAACAAATCCTGTTCCTTTATTTGTAATGAATGCAGGTGATATAAAACTGAAAGAAACGGGAGCATTGTGCGATATAGCACCAACGGTTCTTGATATAATGGGTATAGAAAAACCAGTTGAAATGACCGGAAGCTCTTTAATAAAATAATTAAAAAGCCCCGAGAAAGGGGTTTTTTATTATAAATTTAATTTTTTTGCTAAGGCAGGAACTATAACTTCCCAAGCCTTTGCATTAGGATGTCTATCTTTAAATCTGTATTTTTCATCATCCAAATTCAAACCCAAATCAGAAGCCTGTATTATTATTATACCCTCTTTTTTTAATACATCCCAATTAATTGAATCATCTCTTTCATATACAAAAATTACAAATTTAGCTTTTTTATTATTTCCATAACTAAATTTAGATTTTATTTCGTCATTAATTTCTTTCATATATATGGTAAAAAGATTATTTACTTCTTCAATATTATGTTTATCTTTATATGCGAATAACAACTCCGTAAAACTCTTATATAAATAAGTTTTTCTTAGAAAAAAATAATTAATAAATTCAAGTTTATTATTCTTATTAATTTTATAATAAGGAATACTATTTGTAATCAAATTTACATATAATCTTCTTTTATGGTCCGGAATATAAGTATAAATAACATATTCAAAAGTTAAGTTATTTTTTAAAATTTCATTTTTTGTTATTTTAAAGTTCTCTCTTAACAAATATAAACTTGTTCGCGGGGAACGGCCGCCAAGTCCTAAATTGTATACAAGACGGTTTGTTTTATTTGCCAATAGTGTTGAAAATAATTCTTTTTCTTGTAGTCCTTCTCCAAAAGTATATGAACATCCCAACAATAAAATTGGATTCTTTCGGGGGGGGGGTGTGAAGTTTAGGATATGTCGGAATAGGTCTGAAGTAATTACGGGTAATTATAATATTAGAATCAAAAATTTCAGCATATGTAAACTTTAAAGATTTTAAATATTCATTTAAATTAAAAGTTTCATGCGGTTTATTTAAACTAATATTTCTTTCATTTTGTTCTTTAAGTCCTCTAAAATATTCTTTGGTACACATTCCAAATTCAATAATTATACAACTAAATAATATAAGTAAAATATTAACTGTAATAATTTTAACTATCCGTTTCATTTTTATGAAATAATTCCTTTAAGTTTAAAATTTATATCGTATGATATTATTATAAAAAAATATATATAAAAGGGCAATAAAATGAGTTTAACAAAGATAGAAGATTTACCTACCGTATATAGCGCAAAAGAAACAGAAGAAGCAATATATAAGTTTTGGGAAGATAATGAATGTTTTAAAGCTAACGCAAAAAGCGAAAAAGAACCCTATTCAATAGTAATCCCTCCGCCGAATGTTACGGGAGTATTGCACATGGGACACGCTCTTGACGGTACTCTGCAGGATATCCTTGTGCGCTACCACAGAATGTCAGGTTATGAAACTCTCTGGATGCCGGGAACCGACCATGCAGGGATTGCGACTCAAAATGTTGTTGAAAAAAAACTAAGACAAGAAGGTAAAACCCGCTTTGACCTTGGAAGAGAAAAATTTGTTGAGCTCACTTGGGATTGGGCGAACGAACACAAAAGCGCAATTTTAAACCAATTTAAAAGACTTGGAGCTTCTTTTGACCGTTCAAGAGAAAGATTTACACTTGATAAAGGCTGTTCTGACGCGGTAAAAGAAGTTTTTGTTAAACTCTATGAAAAAGATTTAATTTATAAAGGTGCATATATCGTAAACTGGTGCCCTCGCTGTCAAAGCGCAATATCTGATATTGAAACCGATTACGAAACAGAAAAAAGCAATTTATGGGAAATAAGCTACTCATTAAAAGATGAGCCGGGAGCAATCGTTGTCGCAACAAGCCGTCCCGAAACAATATACGGTGATGTCGCCGTTGCGGTTAACCCGAATGATTACAAGTATAAAGATTTAATCGGTAAAACTGTTTTAATTCCGCTTACGGGCAGAGAAATCCCGATTATTGCCGACGATTATGTAGATAAAACTTTCGGAACGGGAGCTTTAAAAATCACTCCCTCACACGACCCTAACGATTACGAAGTAGGCAAGCGCCACAATTTAAAACCGATATGGGTTATTGATGAACAGGGTAAAATGAAGCATTGCGCGGAGGTTCACCCCGATATTCAAGGGCTGAGTCGCGAAGAAGCTCGCAAAAAGACTGTTGAACTTTTACAATATAACAACAGCTTGGTTCGAATAGTACCCATTGAACACAACGTAGGCAAATGCCAAAGATGTAATACAACAATAGAACCGTTATTATCCGAACAATGGTTTGTAAGAATGGAACCGCTTGCAAAAGCTGCCATTGAAGCTGTAGAATCGGGTAAAATAAAATTTGTACCCGAACGCTGGACAAAGAATTACCTCGGCTGGATGACAAATATCCGCGATTGGTGTATTTCCCGCCAATTATGGTGGGGGCATCAAATTCCCGCTTATTATAATAAAGAAACGGGCGAAATGGTTGTAGCCAAACAAAATCCTGATC
>CANPYB010000045.1 GCA_947587605.1 Candidatus Gastranaerophilales bacterium | reverse complement strand
TATTAAGCGTAAAAAAAGATTTGCTAAATATTCACTTTTGGGAATAAATAAGAAAGTGAATCAGCAAATCAAAAGAGATTTTACTGTAGATACTGAAAATAAACTAATTATCCTTGCAAATAGTGTTAATTCTAATGAGTTTAGTTACGATTTGATTGATGTTTTAGGACGCTGGTTTTTGAATACATTTATCGGGAAACTTTTAAAAAATATTATCAACACACAAAAGGTAATTTGCGATTCATACAATTATTTTGGAAAAACAATAAAAGAAATTTTTAATCAAGCCAGAGCTACGGATGAAAAGTATTCTAATAAAATTTCTAATGCACCGAAAACAATTGCAGAATCAAGTGTGAAATTGTTATCAAAACTAAACGAATCGTTTTCTTACTATGAAAATAATAAAGAATATGGTTGTAATATCAGTTATGCATTAACTTATCTATATGAGAATTATAATGAAACTATAGAAATAAAGGAAAAGTTGCTTTCGGCAAACGAATCAAAAAAAATCGAAGATTTTGTTAGCAATGATGATAATTTAGAAATATTTGATGAATATTCAAATAAAATATATGAAGAATACGGAATTGACGATCAATCATTTTCTAATTCAAAATTATCTAAATTAATTCAGGGTAAAGAAGATATTATTAATAAAATCGTTCCACTGTTTTTAAAAAAATTCAATTCAGAATTTGAAAAGAATATCGAAGGAGATTTAATTAATATATTTGAAGATGAAGATGTAGCAAGTTCGTTGTCAGAGTTGATTAAGGCGAGCGGAGTTACAGGCGCAATAGAAGGCACATTAAAACTGTATGTTCTTAAACAATCGAAGGACGCAATTTCTAAAAATTATAAAGTTTTATTCAATAAAATTCATTCCGGAAAATCGGAAGATTATAAAACTTTGAAATTGTTATATGAACAGCTCAAATCACTCGAAACTAATATAATTAAAACATATAGGGAAATTAATGAATTTAATCCGGATAAGCAGGTCGAAGCGAATGAATGGCTTGGAGAGATTCAAGAAGCTGATTGTGGTTCGCTGAGTTAGTTTATAATAGGGGGGGTAAAGTATGGATAAGAAAAGTCTAATAGTCGAATATCAGAGAAAAATAACCTTATCAAATAGGATTATATTTGATGCTAATGCAAAGTGTAATATAACAAAATCAATTTTGCGTGATAAAGAAAATGCCATGAAAGATTTCAAACAAATTTTGTCCGAAATAGAGGCTCAGGCAGATAAACGGCAACAACAAGCTTCTTTGTTTTCAATAAAATTCCCAAATACAAGATTTATGGATTTTCTGAAAGATAACTTAAATGCGACCTCTACGAAAGAGACTGTTAAATTAAGCAATTCCATTAATCAAGATATTCTTGAAATGGAAAAAGACATTTTAAAAGATTATGATGAAATTGATTTGCTCAGTCAAAAAATTGTCAATGAAAAAAATAAAATTCAGTATTACAGGAATGAGATTGCGAAGTTAAGGAGCACATTATAAAATGGATAAAAATTATTTTTCTGGTTTTTGTGAAGGGACGACTTCACCACTTATAAATCTAATAATATATGATTCAGAGTATACTAAAAGTTCAAAAAAATATTACGAATTAGCAGAAGAACTTCACAAAGTATACAAAAGCTATTTTAAAACTTTGAAAGAGCTTTCTGGAAAGTTAGAAGGTAATTTTGCGGATAATATGTCTGTGTTCGCAGAAAAAATTGATTTTTATTTGAATGATTCAATTAAGTGTACATATAAAACACTAAAAAGCAATATGAATTCATATATTTCAGAAATCGATGATGCTGATGGTAAATTGTTCTAAAGGAGAGTATATAGAATGAGTAAAAATGTAAAAATTACAAAAGCTGACATCGAAAAAGCAAGGAACGATATGATAAAAAATATTAGCGCTCTTAACGAAATCGAAAAAAAAATTAAAAAATTACCTTTTGGTAATGAACATTTAAGTAAAGGAAATTGTGCAGAGTCGATGGAAAGCTTGAACAAGGAATTTTCAAAAATATCAACTGAATTGTCTACTCTGATAGAAGCGACGATCGGATTTTTAGATGAAGCTGAAAAAGCATGGTTTGAAGTTGATAGCAAAATTGCAAAAAAATATTAAAGGAAAATAAGATATGGCAGTACGAGATTTTTCAAAAAAAACATTAGAAAAAATCAGCAAAGAAATTGATGATTATTTCGGTAGCGATAGTGATGGTAAAACAAATTGGATTCAGTCTATATTATACAAATTCGGCGTATATAAAATTCATGCAGATAATGTTAAAAAAAATTATGAAAAATATGTGAAATCACTTGGTACAAAAAAAGCAGAAGTAATTAAAAAAATTGAAAAAGTTTTGAAAAATGTTAGTGATAAAGAAACGACTTATAATGCTAAATTCAAAAAATCCAATATAGAAACTAATTCAATCAACAATATTGTTTCTCAATTTTCTGATACTATTTCATTCAAAAATTTTTCTATTCCTTACGATTTTGACAAACTTGACAGCGAGTGCGCAAAATATTATACAAATTTGATTGAATCAAGGGCAAGAACAATTATAGAAAAAGATTCATCGCAATGGACCGATGAGGAAATTGAAATTGTATCATATGCATATACTTATTCTAGCGATGAAAAATTCAAAGAAAAAGTGATTAACTCTTTTTATACTAAGAGTACAGACAAGCATTATTCTAAAACTGGACTGCTTTCTGGTGATGATGAACTCGGGTACAATTACTATGATCGTGACAAAAAATCTTGGGAAAAATTTTTGGATTGCAATGATCAATATTTCATTGAAATTTATAATTGTTACTTAGATGGCAAAATAGGCGATGCTGAATTTAATCAAGCCTTGAAAAATCATATGACAAGCGCGTATTTAAATGATGAAAAATATAACATATTAGTATTTGATAAAAAACCAGTAAGTATTAATGAAAACGGAGATTTGAAGGTATATGCTTCTAGATACAAAAAAATAGAAATTAGAAACGGTAAAGTGTTTGCTGATGGAAAGGAGAACTTTTCAGCTAATTCATTTGACAGAGTTACATCAAAAAACGAACTGTCATTTAAGAATATCAGTAATGATGAAGACGCTTCAAATTATCTAAAGGATAATCTGAAAATTGACTCTTTGTCGAGCGAAGAAATTAATTATGAAGCTTATACAAAAAAACTGATTGCAAAGGCAGCTACAGCAGTTGCAGGAATTATTCTTCCGGGGAGTGGTAAAGTTGTGAGTAAAGCTGTTCATTATGCTGAAATAATTGCTGAAGAGGTCGATAGCGCTTCATCGTCAATTTCTACTGTAGATGCATTGGAATATGAAACTTATATTAGATATTTCGATTTAAAATTAGTACATACATCAAATGGACTGGCTTTATATCTAACTCCGAATTCCTTGATAAAAATTAAGGCATTTATTGCGTATATTGAAGCGAACAAAAAGGATTATTCATCTGCTTATGATTTATATGTTAAAGATAAAAATCCAGAATCCTATGTAAATGGTGATATTAATATTTCTGATTTTTTGCGATACATTGATGATTGCGGCTTGGATAACGAATATTTTGGATAAAAACAATAGGCTGTATACTTGCGCTTTTTAGTAACATATTGAATTTTATATGTTATTGCGAAAGCATTTACATAAATAATTTTGTGAAAGGAGTGTAATGTTATGGGTAATCAAGTCAGAATGACTCCTGATAGTATGCGTGCTCGAGCTACTGAATATTCAGTCGAAGGGCAGAAACTTCAGGAAATCATCTCAAAGATGGACAACCTCCTTACTCAACTTCAGAGTGAGTGGGAAGGTGCTGCAAGCGAGTCTTTTGCTGCAAGGTATCAAGAATTAAAGCCTGGTTTTATAAAGGCAAGAGAGCTGATTGAGGAAATTTCTAATGCTCTTAAAAGTACTGCTAATATTCTTGAGAATACCGATAAAGATATTGCAAATCAGCTTAGAACATCATAATTCTTGCCATCTGCATCCCGATAATGCTATTTATTGGTGTTATCGGGATTATATTTAATGATCTAAAAAAGTGAACGGTATGAATTTGACAAGGTGTGAAAATGGTCATTTCAATTCTAATGAAAGATATCAAACCGCTGAAGAATTGAATTACTCATTATTTTATGTGCGCGATGTGTCGGGTATGGCAGAAAAGTAGGCAGTAAAAGCTTATTTGAAAAATCTCTTTAAGAAAAAGGATAAAAAATTATGAAAGATAAACTCATTTCGTGTTTTCGGGATACTATAAAATTGATAAACTCAGATAGTGATCTGCTTGATTTGACAGCGCAGGCAATGCGAGATACAAGAATAATAGATGAAAAAATAAATGTTGAATCATATTCAAATAATAAAAAAGGCGCGATATCAGTATGCGAAGATACAACATTTAACGCCGCTAAGCCTTACTCCCAATCAGGGAAAAAAGTGGCTGTTCTTAATTTTGCGTCGGCGGTCAATCCCTGCGGTGGTGTAACGGTCGGCGCAATGGCGCAGGAGGAATGTTTGTGTCGTAGCAGTAACTTAGCCCCATGCTTAAAACAGCAATATTTGATGAAAGAATATTATATGCCTCATCGAATAGCGCAAGATCCTATGTATTCAGATAAGCTGATATATACAAAGGGAGTAACGGTTTTTAAAGATGATGATGAAGTTCCTAATTTAATGCCTGAGAATGAATGGTTTAGTGTTGATGTTATAACTTGCGCCGCTCCTAATAGCAGCCATATAAAAAATAATAACGAAGATGAACTTTTTAATTTATTTACAAACAGAATAAAAGTAATTCTAAATGCGGCTATTAATAATAATACAGAGGTTATAATACTTGGCGCCTTTGGGTGCGGCGCATTTAAGAATCCGCCTCAGCTTGTAGCAGATGCTTTCAAGAAAGTTCTTGTTGATGAGCAATATAAAAATTATTTTGAAGAAGTGGTTTTTGCAATTAAAAAATCAAGTAATGATAATTTTGCTGTTTTTAAGAATGTATTTGCCAATGCCGACAGTATTCAGAGCATTGAACTTCCAAACGGTGTTGTTTTAACGGAAGCAGAAGATATTGATAATTTCTTGACCAAACAGAAAGCAAATAAATACTTTGGGAAGAAATTTTCTATACTTGGTGATTCAATAAGCACACTCGCAGGGTATAATCCAAAAGGCTACAAAGTATTCTACGATGATGAAAACTGCGTAAAATCAGATGTCAGGGAAATGAATGATACTTGGTGGGGAAAAGTTATTGAATTTTTCGGTGGTGAACTACTTGTAAACAATTCGTGGTCAGGCAGTTGTGTAACAAGACTACCTAATAGTGAAAATCTGTTTCCATCTGGGTGTTCCGATGAAAGGACAAGCGGTTTGCATATAAATGGTATAAAGCCTGATGTTGTAATTATTTATCTCGGAACAAATGATTGGGCATTAGGTGCAGAAAAATACTGTGTTGATTACATATTAACAGAAAATTTTCATTGTCAATCTTTTGATTTTGCATATTCAACGATGCTTTCAAAGATTAAAATGAATTATTCCGAAAGCGAGATTTGGTGCTGTACGCTGAATAGCACATTTATGTCATCAAATCCGTCTTTTAAATTCCCATATGAATATGGCGGAATGCATATTGAAGAATATAATAAAATTATTAAAGATACGGCAAATCAATATAATTGTAAAATACTTGATTTATATTGCTATCATATTCCGTATGATTCTATTGATGGTTCGCATCCTAACTCGGATGGTATGAAAACACTAGCAACTTTAGTATGTTCTGAAATAGAAAATAGCGATAGGTTAATCAAAGATGCTGCAGGCAAACATATTGCAAATAACAGTTTGTTTAAGTATGAACCGACGCTGTTAAAAACAGATGAAAAAATTGGCAAAAAATTCTGCATATATTGTGAATCCGAATTAAATGCTGAAGATAAATTCTGCATGAAATGCGGTAGAGAGGTTGTTGTCGAATCAAATTCTGTTGATGCAGACGATAAAGATAATGCGGTTGAAGAAAATACAACAATATGTTCAAATTGCGGCGCTAAGATAAATATCAAAGATAAGTTTTGCTTATTGTGCGGCGAAAAAGTAATTCCTGATAATAATTTTGCTGAGCAAGTAAGCGATGAAGAAGAAAATAAGGAAGAAGAATTTACAGAAATTATCGGTGACAGATACAAGCTTATTCGACAGATCGGAAAAGGTGCGTCATCAATAGTTTATCTTGCGCAAGACATAAGACTTGAAAGAATATGCGCAGTTAAGATGATTATAAAGGATACTTATGCAAATAAGATTGCAGCACAAGAATCTCTTGACGAAGCAAATAAAATGAAGCTTCTTGCACATATTTCTATTCCTCAGCTTTATGATATTTATGACAGTGATGAAAAATTATGTATTGTTATGGAATTTATTGAAGGAAAGAATTTAAGTGAAATTATAAAATCACTTAGTAAGCCGCTTGATGAATATACTGTTGTCAGTTGGTCAAAACAGCTTTGCAGAGTTTTGTTTTATTTGCACACGCTTAAGCCACCTCGTATTTTCAGAGATTTGAAGCCTGCAAATATTATTCTTCAACCAAATGGCGTTATCAAACTGATTGATTTTGGTACAATGAAAATTTATGACGAAAGTCGTGTCGGAGATACCGTTAATCTTGGCACAAAGGGTTACGCCGCACCTGAGCAATTTGGCGGAAGAGGTCAAACCGATGCAAGAACAGACATCTATGGTCTTGGAATGACTATGTATCATTTAATAACAGGCATTAGTCCCGCCCTTCCTCCGTTTGAATTTAAGCCTATAAAATATTATAGAAAAGACATTTCTAATGACTTAGAAAATATTGTTATGAAGTGTATAAAGGTTGAGCGCGAAGAACGCTATCAATCAGCAATGGATTTGTTAAATGATTTAGAAAAATTGAATTTATGATAAAAAATAGATATATTTTAATAGGTAAAAATATATAAGCTTTTTGACCTTGTGTATTTGCGTTTGAAAACTCAATTTTTTATATTTTAAGGCGGTAATGTAAAATGATATATTACATTACCGCTTGTGTCTTTATCGGTTTATTAAGATTTTTAATTTATCTTTTGCGTATAAATTTGTGTTATCCAATTTTTGCTTTATTGCTTTTGCGTGGTAGTAGGCCAGCTTTTCTGAAATTTCGCTTTGTTCTTTTTGCGATATCTTTATTTGATGAATAAGGATGTTTTTGATTCTGCTTTTTTTCATCTACCCGCACCTCGGTAAAATATACTTTCCGAGATGCTTGACCTATTCATTTTTAAATATAGAGATAAAATTTACATTCGGTAAGGCATCAAACCTATTACTTATGATGAATATACAGCTTTGTTAAGCACTTCTGTAAATGCTAAAATTTATATTTTAATAATGCGATGACTGAATATTGCGTTAACTGAAAATGAAGTAGTTTAGATAATACAAACAGATTAAAAGTAAAAGCACCTGCTAATCAGTAGCAAGTGCTTTAGTATTATAGTCCAAGTATTTTTATATAATCGCGTTTACCGTATATAATTCTGTCAATATAAACTCCATTTTCAGAAATATGATAAAAGGATAAATAATTATTTGAAACTACATATCGGTAAATTGTAACCTCACCGGTTGGAATGCAGAGTATAGAACCACTTTCTGCAAATTGCTTTAAAATATCAATTGAATCAATGATGCCATTAACAGTATTTTCGGCAGCAATTATATCTTTTAATTCATAGGCAATATAATCAAAGATTTCATCAAGGTCAGACAGCGACTTTGGCGAATAGTGAATTTTATTATCCATTTGCTTTTTTTGAGAAATGCGATCTTATATCTGCTTCGGTAAGCCATCCCTCTTCCTCTCCGGATTTTCTGCCTTTTTCGAGCTCACACATCAACTTGAGCGCAGCCTTTGTTTTTTCATATTCTTCCTGCTCGGCAATATCTACGATAGCATATTTACCGTGGCCGTTTTTGGTTAAAAATACAGGTGAACCGACAGCAACATCCTGTAAAACAGTATTATAATTTCTTAAATCAGAAATAGGTTTAATATTAGGCATAAAATCACTCCTTTCACAATAATATTATAACCTGACATTACATAATATTCAACAGTAAATTTTAAGAAATATTTTAAGAATACAATTTAATCCGGAGCCTTAAAGTATTCTTTTTCTTATGTTATATTATGTCTATAATAAAAGGTGATTATATGAAAGTTGCTGTCTATTGCCGAAAATCTTTATTTACGGGCAAGGGTGAGAGTGTTGAAAATCAGATTGAGATGTGCAGGCAATACATCAAATTTTCTATGGTTGATATAGAAGTCGCTGATGAGGATATATTCGTCTATGAGGACGAGGGATATTCCGCAAAGGACTTAAAGCGACCGCAATTTCAGCAGATGATGAAAGACCTTGATACATACAAATTTTGTTATATTGTTTGTTATCGGCTTGACAGGCTCAGCCGTAATGTGAGTGATTTTTCCGGGCTGATTGAAAAACTTAATGCCAAAGGCGTAAACCTGATTTGTATTAAAGAGCATTTTGACACTTCTTCTCCTATGGGCAAGGCTATGATGTATATAACCTCTGTTTTTGCTCAGCTTGAGCGTGAAACGATTGCCGAACGTGTTCGTGACAATATGCACCTCTTGGCTCGTACAGGTCGTTGGCTTGGTGGCACTCCTCCAACCGGTTATCAGGGTACAGAAGAAAGCGAGGTTATTGTTGACGGCAAGGTCAAAACATCTCATAAATTAGTGTTCAGTGACGATATTGAAACGGTAAAGTTAATGTATAATCATTTTCTTGAAACATATTCTGTATCTGCCGTAAGCAAATATCTGATTGCAAAAAAGGTTAGGTCAAAGACAACGGGCAAATATTTTTCCGTGCTCGGTATTCGTGATATATTGCAAAATCCTGTTTACTGTATCGCCGATGAAAACGCCTATGATTACTTTGCCGAAAACGGCTCCGACATCTGCCGAAATAAAGAATTGTGGAATGGTGGGCACGGTGTTTCAACCTACAATAAAAGGAATTACAGCCGTTCGGGAGCACCGAGAAATTCGCTTGATGAGTGGATCGTATCGATCGGCAAGCATGAGGGAATAATCAGCGGTAAGGAATGGGTGGCTATTCAAAAATATTTTCACAATAACAGTAAGGAAAAAATCGTGAATCACAGTGAAACCGGTTTGCTGTCGGGTTTGATTTACTGCACAAAATGCGGAGAAAAGATGTTTTCAAAAAAGCACAAAGCAACGAGTGATAATTTCAGCTATATTTGTTCAAGCAAGCTGAAAGGCGGCAACACGCTTTGCGATTGCCCTAATCTTACGGGGCGGCAAACGGACGATTTTCTCGTTGACTATATAAAGGGCAAACTTGATGATTTTGACACCTTTATACCTGCTCTTGAAAATCTGAAAAGGGAATATGAGAAAGAAATAAATATTGATAAAATTGATAAAATAAAAAAGAAAATCGAAACTGTAAAAAACGAAATTGATACTCTTGTAAGCCGTTTGACAGATACAGCATTAAGTCGGGCATCAATCAGTGCCATTGACAAAAAAATTGCAAAACAAACAGAATATTTACACGCTCTTGAAAAAGAACTAACAGAACAAAATCAGACAAGCGAAAATATAGACTTTGATATGGAAGCGTTAATTGAAAGTGTAAAGTCATTTAAGAATTTATTTGACGATTTGTCAATCTGCGACAAACGGCAGATTATAAGACTGCTCATTCAAAAAATTGAGTGGGACGGTGCGGATTTACATATTTTTATGTATAGTTAATAAAGCAAATTCAGCCGTTTATTCACCGAAAATCGCACAAAAGTTTCCGCAATTACGGTGGCGCATTTCCGCTTCTTATTGCGGTTATAGCAATGTTTTTCTCAAAAAACACGGTGGTTTCCGCGCTTATACTGCTGGCGTTCATCGCTTTTTCAATGATTATGACGCTTGTTTCATCGAAAATACTTACTAAAACGGTGCTGAAAGGGGAGGCGTCCTCTTTTGTGCTTGAACTGCCGCCGTTCAGAAAACCCCAATTTCTTAAAATAATCTGGCAGACCGTTAAGGAAAAAGTGCTTTTCGTTCTGCTTCGCGCCGTCGCCGTCGCCGCGCCCGCGGGGCTTATAATATGGATTTTGGCGAATATAAAAACGGGCGGAACGCCTCTGCTTTCGGTCATAGCGGAATTTCTTGATCCTGTCGGCAGATTTATCGGGCTTGACGGCGTTATACTTTTGGGCTTTATTCTCGGATTTCCCGCCAACGAAATAGTCATTCCAATAATTCTTATGGCTTATCTGTCTACCGGAGAGTTAAGCGATTATTCCTCGCTTGAAAGCCTTAAAACAATACTTACGGATAACGGCTGGACCGGCGTTACGGCGCTTTGCACCTGCGTTTTCTCAATGTTCCATTTCCCGTGTTCAACAACTTTGCTTACAATAATAAAAGAGACGAAATCACTCAAATGGACTGTTCTGTCGGTCATTTTGCCTCTTTGCGCGGGCTTTGCGATTTGCGCGCTTATAAATTTTGTTTTGTGATTTAACGCGCAAATTTATTCCGTGTTTCCGGAATATAATTCTAATGTGGGGAAATAATAGAATAAAAATAGTTTGGAGGTATTTTGCTATGTTTGAAATGAGACCGTATCGCAGGCACTCAAATGAGATAGCCTATAATCCGTTCAGAGATTTTGAAAATTTTCAGAGAAGATTTTTTGAGGAACCGTTTGGGGCGTTTTTCAACAGCGGTGATATAGCTGAGTTTAAAACGGATATAACTGATGAGGGCGACAGCTATCTTCTTGAGGCGGATCTGCCCGGCTTTGACAAAAAGGATATTCACCTCGATATATCCGACAATACGCTGACCGTCAACGCCGAACGCCATTCCGAGCACGAACACAAGGATAAAAAAGACAAATACCTGTGCGTTGAGCGCTCTTACGGAAAATACAGCCGCAGTTTTGATATTTCCTCGGTAGACGCCGAAAATATAAAGGCTAAATACGATAACGGCGTGCTCCGCCTTACAATGCCCAAAAAGCAAAACGAAATTTCTCAGGCAAGGCATTTGGAAATCGAATGATAAACTAAATCAATACGCGAAAAGCAAATTTCAAAAGATAATCATGCAAAACGGCACGACGCCTTGTTTGGCGCCGTGCCGTTTATTTT
>CANPYB010000044.1 GCA_947587605.1 Candidatus Gastranaerophilales bacterium | reverse complement strand
TTAATGGCAAGAGCTGCAGGAAAATTGCATGGCGATATGCCAGAAGTTATGGCATACAGCTTAGGCGGACCTTATACCGTCAGAGGCTACAGAATGAGTACAATCGGTACAGGCGAAGGCTTTATGATGGGCAGTGCGGAATTAACTACTCCGTTCTTCTTCCTGGATAGAATTGATAAAGCCCAATTCCTTGATAATATTAAATTTTCAATGTTTGTTGATGCAGGTCAATTGTATAGCGGAAGCATTACAAATAAGTTATATAACAGACCCGAATACGGTATCGCGGGCGGTATCGGAATTAAGTTATTTATTCCCGGTGTAGGTCCGTTATCTATAGATTACGGTATTCCGTTTACGAATGTCGGAAGCGGGAACAAAAAAGGTGCGTTCTCGTTTGGAGTCGGAGATATATTCTAATGTCTTCTGTTGTTGATTGTAACAGTTTGGAACAAACTGAAAAATTGGCGGAAAAATTTGCTTATGCCGTTAAAGATACGGGAGCTTTTGTATGCTTATACGGTGATGTTGGGGCAGGAAAAACGGCATTCACTAAATTTGTTTGCAAATACCTTGGCATTAAAGAAAAAGTTACGAGTCCAAGTTTTGTAATTTTAAATGAGTATAAAAGCGGGGTAATTCCCGTATATCATTTTGATTTATATCGTTTGGAAAAAGAGGGTGTTTCGACTATATCAAATGAGCTTGAAGAATACAGTGAGGGGGAAATAATTACTTTCGTTGAATGGGCTGAGTTTTCTGATATAACGCTTCCGTTTGATAAAATTGAAATTAATATTAATTACATTGATGAAAATAAAAGACAATTTAATTTAAGTGCCTCGGGCAAAAAAAGTGAAAGTATATTAAAAAGGTTATAAAATGCTAATTTTAGTTTTTGATACATGTTTTAATAAAACATATATTGCATTAAAAAAAGATAATAAAACACTGCTAACAGAAATTATTGAAAGTGATGATAAAAATTATCACAGTGCATATTTAATCCCTAAGTTGAGAGATATTTTAAAAGAAAATAATATATTAATAAAAGATATAGATGTAATAGGTGTAAACATCGGGCCGGGCAGTTTTACGGGTATTAGAGCGGGGCTTACAATCGCAAGAGTCTTGGCTCAGCAGTATAATATAAAACTTTGTGCCGTAAATTCTTTAAAAATATTGTCAAAATTAAATAAAACCGAAAAAAGAACCGTTACAATACTTGACGCAAGAAAAAATAAAGTATATTTCGCCGCATTTCAAGATGATGATACAATTGTTGAACCCTCTTTAATTTTAAAAGAGGATATTGAAAAAAATATAAAAAATGATGATTTTATAATATCGGATAATTCTATTTCGGAATATTTAAGCGGAATTTCGATACAGTCGTATAATTATGAAAAATCTGACGAAAATTTGGCATGTAATTTAATGGAGATTACGGAAAAAGAGGCTGCAAACTCAGATTGTAACTGGGCAAAGGTAAAACCCTTATACATTCAGCCTCCGTCTATAACACTTCCGAAAAAAGATAAAATTGAGGTAAAAAATGTATAGATTTGAATTTACAGGCTGTATAACAAGTATATTAATTTTTTTATTAATACTTTTTCTTGTAAAAGAGTTGTGGTGGTTAATTGTCGGAATTGCCGTAATCTTAATCATAGGATATTATGCAAATTTAATATACAGGATAATTGCGGATAAAAAGGAACAATCAGAGAAAAATTACACACCTCAAATGGGAGAAGTATATAAGGTATGTCCTTATTGTAATTCAAAAGTAAAAGTAACTGCGATGACATGCCCGCACTGTAATCATGCTTTAAATTAAAAAAAAAGATAATAAAAAAACGCTTGATTGCTCAAGCGTTTTTTTTATGTAAACAGTAATTAACTATTTAACAGCATCTTTGAATTTTTTACCGGCTGAGAAAGCAGGAACTGTTTTTGCAGCGATTTTAATAGCTGCGCCTGTTTGAGGGTTACGACCTGTTCTAGCTTTTCTTTTTCTAGCTTCAAATGTACCAAAACCAACTAAAGTAACTTTCTTACCTTTAGCAACTGTTTTTTGTACAGTGTCAATTGTAGCACTTAAAACATCTGCTGCTGCTTTTTGTGAAACTTTTGCTTTTTTAGCAACTTCTTTTACTAATTCTTCTTTGTTCATAAGAACCTCCTCTTGTATTACAAGAAATATTATACTTATATTTCAAGTTTTGGCAATAGTTTTAACAAAAGTTTATATGAAAATCCCTTAAATGATTTAAATTTTTAAATTATTCTATAGTAAATACGACAATGGAAGCAGGCTTCATTTTGCCTGTATACTTAGATTTATTAAGCTGTGAGCCGATATCCTGTTTTATAAAATTAATTTTAGATTTTATTTTTATATTTTTGATATTTACATTAACATTTTCGCTGTTAACTAAATTTCTGTTAATAATTACAACAACCGATTTTTTATTAATCATACGCTGATATGCAAATATTTTGTTGTTATCCGAATTTAGGGGAATAAATTTACCCTGAGTAATTACATCATTGAATTT
This sequence comes from Candidatus Gastranaerophilales bacterium, assembly GCA_947587605.1. GTDB lineage: Bacteria > Cyanobacteriota > Vampirovibrionia > Gastranaerophilales > Gastranaerophilaceae > Avigastranaerophilus. The sequence goes on along the minus strand of CANPYB010000044.1, from coordinate 8,966 downwards.
ATTTCTTAAATCCATTGCAAGTTTTTGTTCGTCAATTAAAATATTTGTGTCTCCGCCCGGCTTGCGTGAAAAATTAAATATATCAATCTGTCCCTGGTGAACGTAGTAATATTCGTCATCAGTATATGTTTCAGATGCTTTTTTGTTTGAATAATCATATATATAGTCGTCGGCTTGCAAGAACCCGTCAACGTAATAGGGGTTTAAAGGCAGTGTTGCATTAAGCCATATAATAATTTTAGAAAAATTTTCACCGCCGGTTAACAGCGGACTTACAACGTCATGGGTTTCAAAACTGCCGATTACGGATTTTTTTTCGGGATATCTTTTTAGTATATTCTGCCTTGATATAACACTTTCCGTGAGTTTATCCATTGTATTCCAATTCTTAAGCTCGAAATAATTGCCGTAATATCCGTCAAACCCTGCTTCCAGTAATTTTTTATAATCGGTAAAATAACCTTTATCGGAGGCCGGTTTTGTCCAGCTTTCAGATGCTTCTGCCAGAAAGAAAAAATCAGGATTTTTTTCGCGTGCAAATTTAATCAATTCTTTCCAGAATATATATGGTTTTATTGTAGCGACATCTGCTCTTATTCCGTCAGCTCCGATATAAATCATATAGCTTACAAAAAATTTATGGAGCGCATATATATCGGAATTTAACAGCCTCGGGCTGTTTTCAATATTAAACAGTCTTACGTCAAACCAATCGGCAGGGACATAAGGGGTTCCGTCATCATTTTGAACAAATAAATCGGGTCTGTTAATAAAAAGGTCATAGGCTCCGCAGCTTGGCAAATCGACAATTACTTTTATATTTCTTTTATGGCATTCGTTTATAAAATATTTAGCTTGTTCTCTCGGTGATAAGTCACTGTTCGGGTCAAGCAATTGTGAATTTACGGTTGTAAAATCAGATATTGCATACAATGAACCTGCAGTACCCAGTGCTTTAATTTTTCCTACAGGTGTAATCGGGAGCAGGTGAATTGTATTTATTCCGAGTGCTTTTAATTCATCAAGACGTTCAACCGCATTAATAAAAGAACCCGATGTTTCTCCGTTTGAAAACTCTATAATTCCGTTTCCGTTTTTATCGTCAGCATTAAATGTTCTTAAGTTAACAGAATAAATAACAGCCTCATTATTTTGGAACATTTCTCTTAATGATTTTGATGAATTATCGGCGGAATATGACATGCCTGTGCAGGTAAAAAATAAAATCAACGAAACAAGAATTTTTTTAACTGCCATAAGCTATCTCCAAACAATAAGATTATAGCATGAATAATAATTTTGTTTGTCTTATAATTATGGAAAAACAGAGGAAAATATGAAAGAAAAACTTGAATTAATATTAAAAAGCGCGGAAGAAGAAATTGAAAAAGCTCAAACGCTTCAAGACTTAGAAGAAACGAAATTAAAATATTTAAGCAGAAAAGGCGAATTAAATTCAATTAAAAAAAATTTAAAAGATTTATCCGATGAAGATAAAAGAATAATAGGCTCATTGGCAAACAGCGTATATAATCAGCTTGATGAAGCTATTAATAAAAAGAATGACGAACTTTATAAAATAGAGTTAAATAAAAAATTAAGCGAAGAAAAAATTGATATTACGCTGCCCTCGGATATTACACCACAAGGAAAGGTTCATCCGTTAACTCAGACAATAAATGAAATAACTCAAATATTTCAAGGATTGGGTTTTTCTGTCATGGCATCTGAAAACAGCCCCGAGGTTGAAACGGAATATATCAATTTTGATATGTTAAATTTTCCTCCCAATCATCCGGCGAAAGATATGCAGGATACATTTTATACAAAGACTGCGCCGAATGTAATATTAAGAAGCCAAACATCGGGCGCTCAGATAAGACAAATGCTTCATCAAAGTCCGCCTGTCAGAGTTATATCCCCCGGCAGAGTATACAGATGTGAATCCGTAAGCGCCAGAAAAAATAACCTCTTTCATCAAATAGAGGGATTATTGGTGGATAAAGATATAACTTTTGCGGATTTAAAAGGAATATTAAACGAATTTGTAAGAATATACTTTGGCGCGTCGCGCCCTACAAGATTTAGGGCAAGTTATTTCCCCTTTACCGAACCGAGCGCGGAAGTTGATGTTCAATGTATAATGTGCGGCGGTAAAGGCTGCAGAACATGCTCTGGTACCGGCTGGCTTGAAGTTCTTGGCGCAGGCATGGTGCATGCCAATGTTTTAAGAAATGTCGGAATTGACCCCGAAATATACTCCGGCTTTGCTTTCGGTATGGGTGTTGAAAGACTTACCATGCTTAAATATGCTATTAACGATATTCGTTTATTCTTTAATAATGATGTAAGATTTTTAAATCAATTTTAAGGTAATTAAAATATGTCGGATACGGTAAAATTTGACCCCGGAATGGGTGAATATGTTGTTAATTTTAATGAATTTGTAAATAACGTATATTCTAAAATGATGTCATTAAAGACAATTCACCAAAAACGCGCAGGGTTTAAAATATATGTTAATAAAATATATGCCTATATGAAAAATAATATATCGTTTTATATGGGATGTCTGCTTTGGGCATATTACTTATCAACAGAGTTTAAAGATAATCCTAAAAAAATTGAGGGTAATCCTTTTAGTGAAATGACGGAAAAAGAAGCTGAAGAATATGATTATTTAATGCAAATTAACTTTATGGAAAACTATTTTGACAGCTTTGAACGCGACAGCCTTTATTACACTGGTAAAAAAATTGAAATTCCCGTTCAATGGAAGAATGTATTAAATCAATACAGTGAATTATTAAAATTAAACAAAGGTTTCATCGGAACAAAAATGACATCTGATATAGTACTGCCCGAAATGTTAAAAAATATGAAAATTGACTTAAATATTAAAGAATTAATAAATAAAGCAATAGCAAATAAATCATTGGATTCTTTAACAGATGAGGTTAGTTTAGGTTAAAAATCTTGATATACTTTCGTTTTTCGTATATTCTATAATTGTAATATTAACTAAAGCGGAATATGGAAGATAACGTCAATTTACCTTTTGATAAACTGGTTTCGGATTGTGAAGTTATAGACCCTCAAAATCCAAAAGATTCCATTGCAAAAATAACGGCATTAAGTAAAGATTATCCGAGTGAACACTTGATATTAATATATAATTATCTTTTTGAGCAGTCTAATTCTTATGAAATATTGATGTTTTTGCTTCAAAAAATAGATAAATATAAGGACAAATCAAGCCGTCCTATGTTAATTGATTCATTAATAATGAAAAATAAGCTGTCGCAAAGAATAAGCGATAGTGATAATTTAACAAGGATAAGAGTAAATATAACAAAAGTGCTTGCAAATACAAAAGATTCGCAGGCTGTTTATCCTTTATTATATTGTTTAAACAGTAAAGATGAGAATTATAAAGTAAAATTGTCATGCGCCGAGGCATTGGGAAAAATAGGGGATAAATATGCAGTATTGCCGTTAATGAATATAGTTGAAGATGAGTCTGAATCTTCCGTTTATGTTAAAGAGTCGGCAGTATCCGCACTCGGTATGATTGGCGACGCAAAAGCAGTAGATTCTCTTGTTTCAATATTGGAAAGCAAAAAAGGTTTTCTTGATAAATTTACTTTTTTAAAAGAACGTGCGCTTGAAGCATTGAATAAACTTAATTTTAAAGGTGACAGAGTCTTTAATGCGCTTGTTAAATCATTAAGGGATGAGTCACCTCAAGTAAGAATTAATGCAATAGAAGTGTTGATGAATTCTGAAGACTCAAGGGCAAACGGTTTAATCCGCGAGATGTTAAAAGATACAAACAGAGATGTGGTTCAAAATGCGGTTATTGCTCTTTATAATCTTGAAGGTGATGATGTTTTAAATGAAATTTTAAATGATGAAAGTCAAACGGATACGGCAAAATCAGAAGTTTTAAAATTAATGGATGATTTAAGAGAAGAAGAAACAGAAGAAGATTATAAGGCGGAGTCTGATGAATAAAAAATCAGTTGTACTGTTGTCGGGAGGATTGGATTCCGTTGTAAGTTTGGCTGCGGCAGCGGATATGAATTATAATCCGAAACTTGCTCTGACATTTGATTACGGACAAAAATCTTTTGAACGGGAATATAAATCCGCTAAGGCGATATCGGAATATTACAAACTTGAGCATAAAGTAATAAAACTTGATTGGCTGAAAGAAATATCAACCTCAGCGCTTACGGGCGGATTTGACATCCCCTGTGCCGATGAAAAAGAACTTGATGATAAAGAAAAATCCTTAAAAAATGCTAAAGCTGTATGGGTGGCAAACAGAAACGGACTTTTTATAAATATAGCAGCCTCAATCGCAGAAGCAAAAGGTTATACTCATATAATAATCGGAGCTAATATAGAAGAGGGCGCTGCTTTTAAAGATAATACAAAAGAATTTATAGAAGCTGAAAACAGAGCATTGGAATATTCTGTAAATTCCGCTGTAGAGGTTATAGCGCCTATGACAGATAAAAATAAAACTCAAATTGTAGAAACGGGTATAAAACTAAATGTACCTTTTAAATACATATACAGCTGTTATCAAAATAATGAAAAACACTGCGGAGTATGTGAATCTTGCTTAAGACTTAAGAGAGCATTAGAATTAAATAACAGGAATGATATAATTAAGGAGTTGTTTTAAAGTATTATGCAGACTTTATTTATAAATGAAGAAATTAAATATACCGGAGAGCAGCTTTCTCCCCATTGGATATATAAAAATTATAATATCATGGGCAATGCAATCGTTGCTTTTATAGGTGAATGTGAGGTTAATCTTAATCACATGGTGGATATTGAAGATGTGATTAATAATGAACCTATATACAGCAAGAAAATGCTTAATATAATTGAAGAAAATTTTAATTCAACTCTTGTCGAAACGGTATATAAACAAAGGCTTCTGGTAACTATAACCAAAGAGCTTATTGAAAAATACAATAATAAAATTAATATTAGAAGAAATGGTGATGATTTGTTCATAGATGATAAGAAACTGTCAGTATCTATTGCAACAAAATCAATAACATCAACATTAATACATTTCGGATTAAATATAGATGCATCCGGTGCACCTGTGAATGCTGCAGAATTAACAAGTGACGCAGGTATAAAGGATATTAAAAAATTTGCACTTGAACTGATTAATAAATATAAAGAAGAAACAGAAGATATAAATCTTGCTGTATGTAAAGTCAGAGGAGTTTTTAATGAGTAATGAAATAAAATTAAAACGTAAAAAAAAGAAAAAGGCAGGATTAAAATATTTTTATTTGTTTTTAATTGTCTTTGTTTCAGCTTTATTTGGAATTTCATATATGATTAATTCATTTTCACCCGATGTGGATGTTGAAATAGGAAATAAATCTTCATTGACATTAAATGATGATGATATAGGAATGGAAGTAAAAACTGTAGATGAAAGATTAAAGTGGATACAAGAAGAAGATGATTTGCCCTCTGTTGCAATAAGAGAAAATAAAAACAGTGTTAGTGTAAATTCAGATAATATAGCAGACGCTCCAAAAGTTGAAATAAAAAAGGTAAAAGAGGTAATTCCTCAGCCTCAAAAGCCGGAAATTGATGTTCCCAAGCCTGATAATAAGACTGCAAATAATAAGCCTGTTCAAGGAGTTATTCCTGCGCCTGTACCTGCTTTAATAAAAGTATATGTCGGTTCATATTCATCATTAGAGGAGGCAATGGCAATGCAGCAAAAAATCAGCAGTGATTCGGTTGATGCAATGCCTTTTATAAAATCAGTTAACGGAAAATATATTGTACAGCTCGGCTCTTTTTCAAAGCAGGAAACTGCAGACGATTATATCTCTAAAATGCGGGCAAAAGGCTATAATCCTAAAATTTTACAATAAAAAATTAAAAGGAGTGACTTTTGTCACTCCTTTTAGTAATTTGTTAGTTAGTTTTTGTTTTATTATCTGCTTACGCCTGAATATTTCGGGGTTGCTTGTTCTATTGCTTTGCCTTCTGCATCTTCAACAGATTCAATTTCTTTCTGTACTGCGGTTAATTGTGTTTCGATTTTATTCTTTTCCATTTCTAAGCGATGCTGCTCTGCTTCAACTTTCTTGCATTCTTGCTGAGCGTATATTTCACCTACTGATGTATCAAGTAAACTTGCTACTGCAGCTAAATATGCTTCACTTTGATCGGTTTCGTATGCCATGTTTCCGATTTCTGATACTGTTGTACCATAACCGCCATCTGCGTCTTCCATATCTTTGAATGCATCGGAGCCTTCTAAAAAAGTCATATAGTTGTAGTAATTAGACGGGTCGCTTGCCATTTCTTCAATTGTTACTTTTCCGTCTGTGATATTTGCCGAGAATTCTAACATTCTTTGTTCTGCTCGCATAATATTGTCAAGTTTTTGTTGTAACATGAACTCCATATTGTGCAAATACAATTTACGATTTGCAAATAATGCGTACCCCATAACTAACCTACCATTTCTAAATTTACTTTTAACTAACCCACATTTATATAAAAAATTTTTCTGCTTAAGAATTGCTTAACTCATTGTTGTTATTTTAATTAAACGGATAGAATGGTATAAAACTCAATTAATGAGCGCGTTTTGGCGAATTTGTGCGTAAAAATATTAGATAAATATTATATTTTTAGTCAATATTCAATATATATTTAATATATATTGAATATATAAAAATATGTTTTTATAATCTTTACATTTTGTTACAATTAGATGTTTTCGGATTTATGTTTATAAAGGTAATAGCCTGTTATACCAATAATTATGTTAGGTAAATTAGCTGCAATTATCGGATTAATAGTTTGATTGTATCCTAGGGACATGGAAAAAGCTCTTATGATATAGTAACAAAAAATTATCGCAATACTAAATAGAAAACCTCTGTTATGTCTTACTCTTGGCGGGGTTAATGCAAGCGGAATTCCGATTAACACAAAAACAAAAGTTGTTAAAGGAAGTGCTATTTTTTCCCAAAAACGAACTTGGTATTTTGCAAGAGTATCTGCTGTTAATCCGTTATAATTTGATTTTAAGTATGGTATTAATTGAAGAAAATTAAGATCGGAGCCGTCGTTATCTTTATTAAGTTGTGTTTGAATGTCACTGCCGAAATCCACAATTGTTCTTTCAATCCATGATGTGTTAAGAGTTTTTCCGGTTCTTGAAATGGTATAAACGGAAGCATTATCAAACTGCCAGCCCTCAATAACCGATGTGCCGGTTTTTGCTTGTAAAATTTGAATTTTATCGGTGTCTGAAACATCTAAAATTGAAACATTCGCAAATTGTTTATCCTCACATTTTTCAACATAAAAAAGTCTTTTAAGATAGTTTCCGTCTTTTAATTCTTTCATAGAGAAATTTCTTTTACCCTCGGGGATGTTACGCTGAACAAGCGCATAAAGTGCAAGAGTCTTTGACTGTGATGCCGTTATCGGAACAATTGTTTCATTAATAAAAAATGTTAAAACTGCCATTACTGCAGCAAAAGCAAAAATAGGTTTTGCAATTCTTTTAATGCCGATACCGCAGGCTTTCATTACCGTTATTTCAGATTGCAGGCATAATTTATTTACGGTCATGACCGTTGAAAATAAAACACTCATAGGGATTGTCATAACTATAACAGAGGGAAGATTTAATATTATAATCATGAATGCAATTTTAACCGGCATTCCGTATGCGGATATTTGTTTTATTAATGATATAAAAGTATCTGAGGCAAATATTATTGATGTAAAAACAACTACACCGAGAACAAATACTTCAAAAATTTGTTTTAATAAATATTTATCTAATTTAGTAAGATTTTTTAAATAGTTCATAAGTTAATTTTAAAACAAAAAACAGGTTTTTCCAATTAAAGTTTATCCCATTCGGAGGCAAATTTATCAAGAGTCTGTTTTACGGGAGTATTTTTAATTAATATTTCTTGAACATAATTAGCGCTTAAAGTATTAAGTTCTTTTTTATTTTTTATTGCGGGTAATGGAGGCTGCAGGTTATATAATTGTTTTGCGCTTATTATTCTTGCATTTGAAGAAAGGTCATTTCCTACCGCCGTTTTAAAATAATCATCCGTAAGAGCTTCTTTATTTACGGGCAGAATGGGGGTCATTTTTGCAAATTCAAGCTGATTGGTTTTATTTGTAAAATAAAGTGCGAAGTCCAAAGCAATTTGCGGGTTTTTTGATTTTAAAGGGATTATAAAATTCATTAATGAATAATCATAAAGCCCTGTATCTCCCTTTAATTGAGGGATTATTTTTGTGTTTTTATAAACCTCGGGGGAATTTTCTTTAATCATGTTAATGAAATTTGCGCCTGTCACAAGGTATTGAAGTTGTCCCGACATATATTTTTCAAGCGCGTCGCGATGAGTCTGGGTTATACTTTCTTTAGGTACAAGGTTATTGTCATAAAGTCTTTTAAACTCGGAAAATAACTGCACACTTTTTTCGCTATTAATGCTTTGGGGTGAATTAATATTATATTTATTCAGTATTTTCAGCAGTGTATCATTTTCCGCAAAATTTATCATTGTCAAATATTTACCGTTATTCGGTTTAAGATTAAACAATTCTTCATAAGTTTCAATCTCTTTATTTGTTAAAGTTGAATTATACAAAGTAACGGCAGAAGTAGCGTAAAAAGGTATTCCGAAAAATTTTCCGTTATATTTTAATGTTTCCGTTAAAGAGGGTAAAAATTGGTTTAATTTCTCTTTATCAAAAGTATATAAAGCGTTTTTTTGCGCTAAAAGCAGCGAAAAATCGGGGGTTAAATTTACAAGGTCGGGCGGATTATCCGTTAAAATTGAAGCTAAGGTCCTTTTTTCGCCCTCGCTGTATGGAACATCTATCCACTTTATTTTTACGTTTTGATGTGATGTTTCATATTCATT
>CANPYB010000043.1 GCA_947587605.1 Candidatus Gastranaerophilales bacterium | reverse complement strand
TCGTTTAAAGTTTTAGGATGTCTTAAATTTAATTTTTGCCCCGTTTTAACAAGATAAGCCTGCGAAAGATAATAAGGATAATCCTTTTCGTTAAGGTTCATCATGAAATCATAATCAAAAACCGCCTCGCCGTTTCGTCTTAAACGAGGAGTATAATTTTGAGCAGTGCCACACCCAAAAAGTTTCCAATTTCCCTTTAAACAGCGGTGGTTTAAGGAATTTAGCCAAGAATTAAGACTCCAATCCCCCTTTAAACCGCCATGGTTTAACGAGTTTAACCAATAGACAAGACTCCAATCCCCCCCCCCGTGGGTTTTGGCGATTTGAAAAATTGTGAAAACATGCGTGATAACTTGCTCATAGCAAAATTATAAATCATAAACTTTTGTTTTGCAACTGTTTCTAAAAAAACAAATAATATTAATTTTTGTAACAATTATTAAAGTTTTAAATTTATTATACCGATATATAAAAAGAAAGAAAGTGAAGGAAGAAATGAATTTTGAAACAATAAAATTAGGATTTTTAAACTGGCTTGAAGAGAAAAATGAAGCAGAGGGAAAAGAAATTGCAACAAATAATCCCGATATGAGCATTTTTTTATACAATGCCGAATTCAAGAATTATCTTATTCAAGAAGTAGGCGCAGACAGTTCCATTTTTTCCAAAAGTATCAACGAAATAATGTCAATGGAAATTGTTAACGGCAAATTGGTTGATAAAAATGAAGAAACGGGTGACATTTTTACAAAAGAAAATGAAGACGAATACAACGGTGACTCGCTTATAGCTGACTCACTTAATGCAATATTTGAAAATGAAGACTTTGCTATGTACCTTGATACCGATACAAACGGCGAAATTGGCGAAGATGAAATAAACAGCTTTTTAACGGGAATAGCAAATCCCGAAGACGGACAAATAAGTTTCGATTCAATTGCAGGCGCTGTTCAAGCTATGAATGACGGAACATTTACTAATAAAGAAAACGAATTAAGCGAAACGGAATTACTTTTAAAAGGTGTATATTCAAATGAAAAAGCCAAAACCACTCTTGATATTAATGGTGACGGCGAACTAAGTGCGGAAGAAAAAACAAAATTTGAAGAATATATTAAAAATTTTGACGGAAATGCTGATGATTTAACAAAAGAAGATATACAAACCGCATTCGGACAAATTTTAAACAATGAATTTGCTTATGAAGAAAGCAATGCGGAAGAACAAACACTACAAGAAATACCTCGGCAGGAAGAAACAACACTGCCTGCAGCTTCTTCTACCCCGCAAAGCAGCGGTTCTACACAAACAGGCGGAACAGGAAATGCTATAGGCGGAGGGTTGACAAGCACTCCAAGCGGAAACCGTTTACAATTAGATAATACAAACGGACTTCAAAGCAAATCTATAGATGAACTTGAACAAGTAAAATCAACACGTGAAAGTGATGTTTCTAAAGCAAGAGATAACATAAATGCCGTTTACTCTGGTGAAAATGAAGCTGTCAAAACAGCACAGGAAGATTACGAAAAAGCTAAAGATAATTACGATAAAGCCGTAGAAAACGATGAAAAAATATCCGATGAACTAAAACAGCAAAGAAGCAAAAATCTTGAAGACATAGAAAAAAAACAGAGCGAAATTGATGACGTTAACACTCAAATAAATAACAAAGAAGCTGAAATTTCAGATGCGGAAAATACTCTTTCCGCGGACGAATCAAATCTTGCCGCATTAGAAGCTGCATTATCTGCATTGCCTGCAAGCTCAGACGACCCCGAAACTCAAGCACAAATTGAAGCCCAAAGAAGTGCACTTGAAGCGCAAATAAGAGAAATCGAACAAAAAATTACGGAAGATAAAAATACAATAGATCAACTTAACCAAGAATCAGATGAACTAAAAGAACAACTTAATACAAAACAAGCTGAATTAGATGAACTTGAAGAAACTCGCAGTGATATAGAAAAAGAAATATCGGAAAATTGCGGGGAAGAAACAAAAGCTGCACTTCAAGCCTTTAATGAAGCAAAAGAAAATGCTGATTCCGTTAAAGAAACCGAACTGTCATCTGCGAAAGAAACGCTGACGCAAGCCAAATCCGCTCTTGATGAAGTAAATACCGTAATAAATAATAAAAAAGCGGAAGAAACAAAAAAAGAACATAAAGTAAGCACTTCAAAATTTGACGGACAAGAATTCCTTGACGAATTATCAACCTTAAGCGGCCCTGCGGTAGCTGAATTTGACAATTTATGCGAAGTATTCGGCAAGTCAAGAGAAGAAATGGCAGATTATTTAACTGAAATGTGCATGTCTGAAGAATGGGGCAACGGATGTATTAGTCCGTCTCTGCTTATCGGACAAATATATAACGAATCCTCATACAGACCGGCTTGTGTAGGTGACAGCGGAGCTGCAGTCGGTTTAAGCCAATTCCATAAAGTTGCGGTTGATGAAGTTAACAGGGTATTTAAAACTAATTACACCTATGAAGACAGAACGAATCCCGAAAAGTCGATTGAAATGATGGTACTTCTTTTAAAACATTGTAAAAAACAAACCGGAACTACAGATGGCATGCTTGCCATGTATAACAGAGGCCACAAAACAGGAATAAACGAAATACAAGGAAAACATTATGTTGAACACGTTTATTCACAAATCGGAATAGAACATATTTTAACATAATGTCAATTATAATCAAACAATATGTCCTTATGACTATGGTTTTAAACAATGATTATCCTTAAACTGAAAATGAGGTTTGAGGATAATGAAAAAAACTATAGTCATAATATTTTTAATATTGGGGTTATGCGCAAATTCAAAAGTAATTACAGGCGAGGTCAGCAAAGAAACAAAAAAGAACGCTAATCAAATATATGATTCAACTACAAATACACCTATAGAGGGCGTAATAATTAAAATACCCGCAAAAAATTATTCTACCGTAACTAAACACGACGGAACATTTAAACTTCAAACAAAAATAACATCGCCTACCATAATGTCAGTTGAAAAATCGGGATATAAGCCTTATTCCATGACATTATCGGATAATACTTTTAAACACCCTATTCAAGTAGGCATTGAAAAAACAACTCCGCATGACATTATTGCGGAAACCAATATGATTCATATAGGGGATAACTCATTTTCAAGCAGAAGCGCAAATGCGGATGATTTCAGCTTGACTTCATCGGGTCCGTTTTATTCTAAAGATGTAAAAATTAACTCCTTAAAAAATGACGAAGAACTTTATCTTGTAATAGGTTCTATTATAGGCATTGACTCGATTTTTGCTCAAAAAATAGGTCAATCAAGAGTATTAACCGCATACTCCAGTCCTCCGGAAATATTTTTTAACGGTAATAAAATCTCTGAAATAAAAATAAACGGCGATAATCAAAAAATAAAAATCCCTAAAAACTTAGTTAAACAAAATTTTATGAATAACATAACAATAAAAACGGGAAGAAATTTGTATAAAACAGCCTCAATAGATTTTGACGACATAGAATTTACCAATATTTTGTTTGAAATAAAGTAATATAGCTCACAATGTTTTTTTTTGCTATAATGGCAAAAGGAGACGTAAATTAATGCCGTTTGAATTTAAAAGATTATCAATACCCGACGTAATACTCGTAATTCCTAAAGTATTTGAGGATGAACGCGGATTTTTTCTTGAGGGATATAAAAAATCAGAGTTTTATAAAAACGGCATAACGGTTGAGTTTAATCAAGACAACCATTCAAAATCGACAAAAAATGTATTAAGAGGACTTCACTATCAAGCGGAACCAAAAGCACAGGCTAAATTAGTGCGCTGTATTGCGGGTGAAATTTTTGACGTTGCAGTTGATATCCGAAAGAACTCACCCACATACGGAAAATGGGTCGGAGAAAAGCTGTCCGCTGAAAACAAGCACATGCTGTTTATCCCCGAGGGTTTTGCTCACGGTTTTAGAGTATTAAGCGATAAGGCGGAATTATTTTATAAAGCGTCAAATGAATATTCAAAAGAGCATGACAGAGGCATTTTATGGAATGACCCTGATATAAATGTTAATTGGGGCAATGATTTTGAGCCTGTTTTAAGCGAAAAAGACAAACATCAGCCAAAGTTAAAAGATATAAAGGATTAATTTATGAAAATTATAGTTACGGGCGGAGCGGGATTTATAGGAAGCTGTTTTATAAGGCATATCCTTAATAAATATAAAGATTATAAAGTAATAAACCTTGATGCCTTAACCTATGCCGGCAATATAGAAAATCTTGACGATATAAAAGACAACAAAAACTATACATTTGTACACGGAAATATTTGCGATAAAAGGCTTGTAAGAGATTTAACGGCAGATGCCGATTGCATAGTAAATTTTGCGGCGGAAAGCCACGTTGACCGTTCGATAACGGGACCCGAAATATTTATAGAAACAAATGTTAAAGGTACTTTAAATTTATTACAAAGTGCAAAAGAATGCGGAATACAAAGATATTTACAGGTTTCAACCGATGAAGTATACGGTTCTTTAGGGAAAACGGGATATTTTTACGAAACTACACCCATTTCACCCAACAGTCCTTATTCAGCCTCAAAAGCAAGTGCAGATATGCTTGTAAGAGCTTACTATGAAACGTATAAACTTCCCGTTCTTATCACAAGATGTTCCAATAACTATGGACCTTATCAATATCCCGAAAAACTTATACCGTTTTTCATTTCAAAATTATTAAAAGGTGAAAAAGTACCTGTATACGGTGACGGACTTAATGTCCGCGACTGGCTATTTGTCTATGACCATTGCAGTGCAATAGATACAGTGCTTCATAACGGGAAAATCGGCGAGGTTTACAATATCGGCGGACATAATGAAAAAACAAACATGGAAATAACAAAACTGATATTAAACGCAATGGGTAAAGATGAAAGCTCCATTGAATACGTTAAAGACAGACTTGGACATGACAGACGCTATGCTATAAGCAACGATAAAATACAAAAAGAATTAGGCTGGAGTCCGTCCGTTACGTTTGAAGAGGGTATAAAACTCACAATAGACTGGTATTTAAACAATCAAGAGTGGATGAAAAATATTGAAGAAAAAATATCGGGAGCCTTATTATGAAAATACTGGTAACAGGCGCAAAGGGAATGCTCGGGCAGGATTTATGCCCCATTCTTGAAGATGAGGGATATGAAGTTATCGAAACCGACATTGATAACTTGGATATTACAAATCCGGAAAATGTAAAAAAAGTTCTTTCAAGTAATAAACCCGATTATGTAATTCACCTTGCTGCATATACCAATGTTGATAAAGCGGAAGAAGATGAACAAACCGTACATAAAATTAATGTAACAGGTACAAAAAACTTAGCACAGACCTGCAAAGAACTTGATATTACAATGCTTTACATATCGACAGATTATGTATTTGACGGAACTAAAAGAGAAAAATATCAGACCTCGGATATTCCAAACCCTCAAAATATATACGGAAAAACTAAACTTTTAGGCGAAAAAGAGGTTCAAAAAAACGAAAAGTATTATATTACAAGGACAAGCTGGTTATACGGTATTCACGGAAAAAACTTTGTTGAAACAATGATAAGTTTAAAAGATAAAGAAGAAGTAAAAGTGGTGGATGACCAGATAGGCTGCCCGACGTGGACAATTGAGCTTGCAAACGGCATAGTAAAAATAATAAAAAATCAAATGCCATACGGAATATATCACGTATGCGGAAGCGGAAAAACAAGCTGGTACGGATTTGCAAAAAAAATATATGAACTCGGAGGCTGGAGTGTTAACTTAAAACCATGCAAAACAGATGAATTTCCGAGACTCGCCAAAAGACCTGCTTATAGTGTTATGGAAAATAATAAAATATGCAGAAACTGGGAAACCGCGCTTAAAGAATATATGGAATTGAGGTGCGAATGAAAGGAATAGTGCTTGCAGGCGGAGCAGGAACAAGATTATACCCCTCAACAATAGCTGTATCAAAGCAATTAATGCCGATATACGATAAACCGATGATATACTACCCTATATCGGTTTTAATGCTTGCAGGAATAAAAGATATACTGATAATATCCACACCGCAAGATTTACCTAATTTTGAAAAATTACTGGGCTCGGGACGCAGATTTGGAGTCAAATTTTCATACATAGAACAGCCGAAACCCGAGGGTTTGGCACAGGCATTTATTTTAGGCGAGAACTTTATCGGTAATGATAATGCCGCATTAATCCTCGGCGATAATATTTTTTACGGACCGAGATTTTCAAAAATGTTGAAAGATACCGTAAGACGCACCGAAGAAAACGGCGGGGCGACTTTATTTGCATATCAGGTTAAAGACCCTCAAAGATTTGGAGTTGTTGAATTTAACAAAGATAATAAAGTCATTTCCATTGAAGAAAAACCCAAAGTGCCAAAATCGCAATATGCCGTAACGGGGTTAT
This sequence comes from Candidatus Gastranaerophilales bacterium, assembly GCA_947587605.1. Taxonomy (GTDB): domain Bacteria; phylum Cyanobacteriota; class Vampirovibrionia; order Gastranaerophilales; family Gastranaerophilaceae; genus Avigastranaerophilus. The sequence goes on along the minus strand of CANPYB010000043.1, from coordinate 5,358 downwards.
ATTTTTATGATAACAAGGTCATAGAATATGCAAAATCCCAAAAGCCGTCTGCACGCGGAGAACTTGAAATAACAGACTTAAACAATACATATTTAAAACATAATCAAGTAAATGTCGAACTGTTATACAGAGGATTTGCGTGGCTTGACACCGGCACACATACCTCGCTTCTGCAGGCTTCACAATTTATAAAAGCAATAGAAGACAATCAAGGTATTAAAATTGCCTGCTTAGAGGAAGTTGCTTACAGAATGAAATTTATTCATAAGGAAGATTTAGAAAAAATCGCTTTACAATATCCGAATAATCCTTATTATCAATACATAGGACAATTAAAATAAGAAATCTGCCGAATTGCTCCGGCAGTTCCTTTCTAACCTTAATTAACGAAAACAACTAATCTACGAAGTCGCTCTTGATGTCGGGCTGTTCGTTAAAGTTGAAAATAAAGTGAGAATATCTTTCCATACGGAGTTTAAACCAGCCAAGCATAGTATCAGAGCCATATATTTTTATAGTACGCATACGGTCAAAGTTCTTATTTGAACGGTTATAAGATTCATCAATAAATGTCTGGCATTTGCAGTTTAATTCATCGACTAAATCATAAAGAGTCTTTAACCATGCAGCTTGAACTTGTAATTCGTTTACTTTGTACTCTAAAATCATAGCTTTCCTGACTTTCGCAAAGATATAAATCTCGCATAACTACTATAATAAATATGCCTGATTTTACGGTTTTTTAAACGCTATTATGCTAATTTAATAAAGAAATGTTAACTTGTTAATTAATTTTGATTTTGAATTTGATAAAGTTCAAAAGTATTTTCCATAAGCATAGCAATGGTCATCGGCCCAACTCCTCCGGGAACAGGTGTTATATATGATGCTTTCGGATATACATTAGAAAAATCAACATCACCCGTTAATTTTCCGTTAACGCGGTTAATTCCGACATCAACAATAACTGCTCCCTCACGAACAAAATCGGCAGTTACAAGATTTGCACATCCCGCAGCAGATATTATAATATCCGAATTTAATGCAATATCTTTTAAATTTCGAGTTTTACTGTGTGCAGCAGTAACCGTCGCATTTCGAGCTTGAAGCATAACGGAAAGAGGTTTGCCTACTATATTTGACCTGCCTATTACAAGTACATTTCTGCCCTCTAATTCTATATTATAATTATCCAGAAGTCTTATTATTCCTTTAGGTGTGCAAGGAAGCACATAAGGCTGATATCCGCACAGCATTTTCCCTGCATTTCTTGAACTAAAGCAATCAACATCTTTTTCGGGCGCAATTGCTTCAATTACATTAAATTTATTTATATGATTTGGCAGAGGAAGCTGTACCAATATGGCATTGACCTCTTTCATTTCATTTAAAATATAAATATTTTCAAGCAGATTTTCCTCGGAAACATCTTGAGGCATAGGCAGAACTAATGACTCAAAACCGATTTCTTCTGCTCGTTTTTGTTTATTTTTTACATATATTAAAGAAGCGGGATTATCACCTGCAATAATTACGGCAAGTTTTGGTTTTATCTTTAAAGAAGAAGTCTTTTCTTTAAGATTTTGTGTTATTTTATCCGCAAGTAATCTGCCGTCAAGAATAACTGTCATTATACTTCCTCGCCTCTCGGGATATTTAATCTGTAATACAGCTGTTCGAGTGCGCTTTGAACGACCTCTGATTCTTTTGAAATTCGGTTTAATTTTAACCCGTCATCTTTTGGTATTGTACCTAAAGTAGTTAAATCATATTTATTTAAAAGCTCAAGCAAAGGCTCGATTTCCTGCTTATTAACTTTATTTAATATAACACCAAGCTGTTCGCCTGCCGCGTACTTAGCACTGTATTCTTCAATTCGTTTTGCAAGATGAATGGAAGCCTCATTAGGTCTTGCGACTACCAGTGTAACATTAATCGGTATATCTACCAGCTGATAAAGATATTTTAAATCAAATTCGCAGTCAAAAATTACAAAATCATAACGATTTATTAATTTTACCAATGCGTCATTTATTTGTTTTGTAATGGGACATCTGCAGTCTTTAGAGCCTATAAGCCAAGAAACAATGATATCCGTATTGTCATCAAGCGGTTCTAAAATATCTTCAAGCGCCCATTCAATGTATTCCTGCTTTGTCATGTTATCGGGAATACCCGTTTTATATTCATGTTTCCCGCTTCTGATACCGTATATTGTTTGACGAATATCCTTGCCAAAACTGTGCCCTAATTCTGACGTCAAATCATTATCAAATAACAGCACCGATTTGTCGGGATGTTTTTCCCTTATTACATGCCACAAAGCCTTAACTATAGTTGTTTTTCCGCTCCCGCCTTTTCCTGTAACCGCAATTGATACCGTCATTAAAAATCTCCAAAATCTCTATGTTGTAATTTTACCTTACATTTAAAAATTTGTGAACCTGCGGGATTAAGCGCACGTTTTTATTTTTTACCGCAAATTTATCAAATACATTTATTATATCCCGTAAATTTGCACTTATAATATTCCCGTTCATCATTGGCTGTAATATAATTTGAAGATTATATTTTTCCGCAAGATTTACTGTTTTTTCAATTTCCTTGTCCGTAATATTTTCATCAAAAACAACTTTTGCAAAAATTTCTTTTTCTGACTCTATTGCAGTTTGAATAAATTTTTCGTGCAATTTGAACAAATCACCGTTATGTGAAGCGGAATTAAGTTTAATATCCATGGAAATTATATCAACAAGATTTATTATTTGATTAAGCTCCGCATACAGAGTGCCGTTTGTTTCAAGATAAATTTTATTATTAACTAACGGCAGAAAATCCTTTAAAAATTCAAATTCCAAAAGCGGTTCACCGCCTGTTAAACTTACGGAGTGTATATTTTTGTATTTATTAACTTCAAAAGCAAGTTCCTCGGCGGTATATTCCGTTAAATTTGAAGAAAAATCCGTATCACAATAACTGCAATGAAGATTACATTTAGAAAACCTTATAAACAGCTGATTATAGCCAATATATGGACCCTCACCCTGTATGGACTCAAATATTTCCTTAATTAATACTTTTTTTTGCATTTTTCAAATCTTTTCTAATATCGTCAGCAGATAGATTTTTAAGTTTATTATACAGCTCCAATTCTTTATCTGAAAAGTTTTTAGGCAGTTTAATATAAACAGTAATAATCATATCGCCTTTTTTCGTTTTTGATTTATTATAAACACCCGCACCCTCAAGTTTAAGTTTCTGACCCGAAGACGTCATGGGAGGGATTTTAACCGAGATGTTTCCGTCTATTGCGGGTATTGAAATTTCAGCACCTAATACCGCTTCAAAAGGAGTAACGGGAAGATTGCAAAGGACATTTGTTCCTTCGATTTCATAGTAAGAATTTTTCTCTATGTTAACAATTAAGTATAAATCGCCGTTTTTACCGCCGTTAAGTCCTTTATTGCCCTCATTTTTAATTCTTATTTTAGAACCCTGCTTAACACCTTGAGGTATTTTTACATTAATCTTTTTTTGAAGTGAAACAATACCTGACCCCGCGCACATAGAACATTTAGCCCCGTTTATAAAAATTCTGCCTCCGCAATTCGGGCAAGGTTCTGTGTGCAGAATATTTACTTTTCTGTTCGTTCCGTTAACAGCCTCAAAACAAGAAACAGACAGTTCCAAAGAAATATCACTTCCGTTTACAGGTGCGGTTTTATTAATATCCTTTTTTGAACGGACATTACTGTTTTTAAACAAGCTGTCAAGCGCATCGTTAAAAGACTTTGTAAATGATTGGGGCTGCTGCGCTTTTTCTTTTGCATTTTTGATAAATTCATCGTATTTATTTTTATGAGTGGTCTTGTTAGCCTCTTTTTCCAGTTTTTCGCGGAAAAATCCGTGTAAAACATCATATTTTTGCCTTGCTTCATCATCTGTTAATACATCATAAGCCTCTTTAATTTCTTTAAACTTATTAACATCGGCGCTTTCAGGCGAAACATCGGGATGATAAATTCTGACAAGTTTTCTGTACGCAGATTTTATCTCCTCCTTGGAAGCATCACAGGTAAGATTTAAAACTTTATATAAATCTTTATTATAATAATTAGGCAAATTTATAACTCCTTATAACAATTTTACGGATTAGTAAAAAAATATCAACAAATAAATATACTTTTTTTTACAAAAAAACCGTATTAAAATAATAAAAAGTAACAGGTTAGGGAAAAGCATGGAAATAAAAGAAATAAAGAAAACAGACATTGAAGTCGCGCAATTGCTGGAAAAAGAATTAAAAAGACAGCAGACAACAATAGAGTTAATTGCAAGTGAAAATTTCACTTCTAAAGCGGTAATGGAAGCATGCGGAAGCGTGCTTACCAATAAATATGCGGAAGGAAAACCGTACAAAAGATTTTACAACGGTTGCGAAAATGCGGATAAAATCGAAGAACTGGCGCAGGAGCGTGCAAAAAAACTGTTTAATGCCGAGCATGCGAATGTTCAACCCCATAGCGGGGCTCAAGCAAACATGGCTGTATTTGTTTATGCAGTAAAACCGGGTGACACAGTTATGGGAATGGATTTATCAAACGGAGGACACCTTTCACACGGTTCACCCGTTAATTTTTCAGGATTATATTTTAATATAGTTTCTTACGGTGTAAATGATAACGGTGAAATCGACTATGAAGAAGTAAGAAATTTAGCTTTAAAACACAAACCCAAATTAATAATATGCGGAGCAAGTAATTATTCCAAAATAATAGATTTTAAAAAGTTCAGAGAAATCGCTGACGAAGTCGGAGCATATTTACTTGCGGATATAGCACATATTGCCGCGCTTGTTGCAGCGGGTGAACATCCGAGCCCGTTTCCTTATGCGGATTTTGTAACAACAACAACGCATAAAACCCTAAGAGGACCCAGAGGCGGAATAATAATGTGCAAAGAAAAGCATGCACAGGGAATAGATAAAGCAGTATTCCCGGGTATTCAAGGCGGGCCGTTAGAGCATATAATAGCCGGGAAAGCAGTCGCATTAAAAGAAGCACTCAGCGATGATTTTAAGTTATATGCAAAACAGGTAGTAAAAAATGCAAAAGCACTTGCCGATTCATTAATGGAAGAAGGTCTTGATATAGTAGGAGGCGGAACCGATAATCATTTAATGACTCTTGATTTAAGGAAATTAAATAAAACGGGAAAAGATATAGCAAATATCCTTGAATTAGTAGGTATAACGGCGAATAAAAATACCGTACCCAATGACCCGCAGAGTCCTTTTGTAACAAGCGGAGTAAGACTCGGTTCACCTGCTGTAACCACAAGAGGTTTTAAAGAAGAAGA
>CANPYB010000042.1 GCA_947587605.1 Candidatus Gastranaerophilales bacterium | reverse complement strand
AATAAACAAACAGCCATAAATGCAGTAGAAACAATGATAAACAAAATATGTAAAGTAACAAAGAGTGATGAGATAGTAATTTGTTTATCAAACGGAGAAAACTTTAGAAAACAGATAAATCCCGAGTATAAAGCAAACAGAAAGAAGAAGTTAAAACCCGTATTATATAACTTTTTACGAAATTATTTTACGGAAAACGGTTATAGAGTATATGAAAGACCAAACTTGGAAGCTGATGATGTAATAGGTATCTTAGCAACAAGTGATAAGATAATACGAGGTGATAAGTGTGTTTGGAGCTTTGATAAAGATTTTAAAACAATCCCTTGTAAATTTGCAAAAGGAAGCCCCGACGGTAACATCAAAAAAACTGTAATAACACCAGAGGAAGCAGATTGGTGGTTTATGTATCAAACACTAATAGGCGATAGAACCGACGGATACAGCGGATGTAATGGAATAGGTGATGTAACAGCAAGAAAAATTTTAGGTAAGACAGGGGAAAAATCTTTAGAGGAAATGTGGAAGTTAGTTAAAGCAACCTACAAAGAACACGGACACACAGAAGAAGAAGCCTTAATGAATGCCAGAATGGCAAGAATATTAAGAAACACAGATTATGATTTTAAAACAAAGGAAGTAAAGTTATGGAAGATGGATACAGATTAAGTTTTAAAAGCGGTGATTATCGTGCAGAAATCAAGTTTAAGGAAGAAGTAGATTTAACTGAATTATCAATGTATTTAGAGAGTTTTCTTTCAGCTTGTACGTGGCTGCCTAAACAAGTAAGACAAGTTATAAAAAGGATAAATTAATAGTGAGTAAAGAACAGCAAAAAACTTATATTGTTTATAGAATAAGTGATTACAACACACTAATATCTTTACTCAAAGAGCATTTTTTAGCAATTCTTCATATCAAGACAGCAGAGTCAGAGCTTGCAGAGGGTGGATGTATTTATAAAGTAACAGCTCAAGGGGATATAAATAAGTTAGAGTTTGTAAGTTACTTATTGAAGAAAGAACAAAGCAGAATGCGGGAAATTATAGCTAAAACAGGAATAAGTGAAAATGGAACATTGTAGGTATAAAGATAAGAATGGTGTTTGTCGACACAGAGAAGGTTTGTTTTATGGGTTAGTAAACTTATGCAAATTCTGTGAAGCAGGGGATGATTATAAACCGCAAGAATGTGCTTGGTATCATGAATGGAAAAGTTTTTCTGGTATTAGACAGGAATGTGGCAGACGTTTACCAGACTCATTAGACGATTGTGAAGGAATATGTGAGCATTTTGATAAAGAGAGGTTTAAATGGTAGATAAAAAGAAAAAACAAGAAAAAGTAGTTATAGAAGGTGTAGGAAAAGATGCAGAAGTAGTAACGAATGCAAAAGGTGGTAAACAATCTAAAAGCCCTATGGCTATGCACTTGATAGACCCACATTTTTTAGAACATCTTTTATTTCAAATTGATGATAAATATGAACCATATCGAGAAGCTATTAGAGAAATCACAAGGTTTATGATACTTAAAGATAAAGAATTTCTACTACAAGCTATGATATTTCTTACTACATCCGAATGTGACACTTTAATCCGAATAGCAAAAGTCTTACAAGAGGGAGCAGAGCACTATGCTCCAAACAATTGGCGATTAATTCCGCAAGAGGAGCATATCAACCACGCATTAATTCATTTATTAGCAGCCGAGATGGGTGATACGCAGGACAATCATATAGACCACGCACTATGCAGACTTATGATGGCTTATGCAACACAATGCAGTCCTAACTTTAGTTACACTGAATATAAGGAAGTAAATAATGGAATATAGATTAGATTTGATAAAGCAAAAAACATATATAGGTGATAAAGTTGCCTATGTACCTTATGGGGAGAGATATGTTTTTAAATGTAAGATAATACGATTTACACCAAAATGTGTTGTAGTAGAAGGTGACTATAATGGCACTGTAAATAATTACATTAAAATATTTGAACAGGATTAATAAATGGACTTTAATTATGATGAAAAGACAGACACAACAAACCTAACAGCCTATAAAGAAATAGATATATGTTGTAAATGTCCTAAAATTATAAGAAATAACTGTCCTTTGCTGCACTGTTTAAAAGATAACTATGTATATCCTTCCGCTCAAAAGTTAATAATAAGTGAGTGTAAACTGTTTGATTTAATAAAGGACAGTCCTAATTTAGAAGATAAAGAAGAAAAAGATAATGATGAAACAGAGAGTTAATAAAAGTTCATGAAGGAATGTAAAAATTAAATGTTTGGATTAATGACAATAAAGGAATTTTCAAAAGAAATAGGAAAGAGTGAAAGTACAGTAAGAACATGGAAAAGGAGAGGGGAACTTCCCCCTTTTCTTTTTCTAAAGATAGGTGGTGATATTTTTATCAAAATAGAAAAGTTTAAAGAGCTTGTTCAAAATAATACGTCGGGTGTTTTGAGAGAGATATGAGCGTAAGTAAGAGAAAAAATAAATGGTATTGCAGATTTCAGATAAATGGTGAACGACATCATTATTTATGTGAGGGAGCAATGAGCAAGCAGCAAGCTGAACAAATCGAAGCATCATTAAAGTTTAAGATAATGCAGCAGCAAAACGGTGTTATTTTAAAAGAAAGTAAGGATATTAAATTAAAAACACTATTAGATGATTTTATTCAATATTCATTAATAAATAAGAAAAGTCACCAAACTGATGTATATGCTGTAAAAATATTAAAAAATTATTTTAAAGAAACGTATGCGAATAAGTTAACATTAAAGGATTTAGAGAAATTTAAACAATATTTATTAGTTGAGAGAAAAGTATCAAATGCAACTTTTAACAGATACAGAGCCTTATTAAGTAAGACATATAATATAGGGATTGCCAATAAATTGTTAAAAGAAAATCCTATACACGCATTAAAACAAATGAAGGAACAAAATTTTAAAATAAGATTTTTAACAAAAGCAGAAGAAAACAACTTATTAAATGTGACAGATAAATATTTTCCTTACTTATCAGATTTAATAATTTGTGCATTACAAACAGGAATGCGAAGGGGTGAAATATTTAATTTAAAATGGAGTAACATAGATTTTGAATTTAATTATATTGAGTTATTAGAAACAAAATCGGGTAAAAGTCGTAAGATACCTTTATCAGATAAATTAAAAGATATTTTAAATAAGCAACAGCATATAAGCGAATATGTGTTTATAAATAAAGAAACCAAAGCCCCTTATACTGACATAAAGCATAGCTTTCAAACTGCATTAAACAAAGCTCATATAGAAAATTTTAGATTTCATGATTTAAGACACACAGTAGCTACAAGATTAATTGAGAAAGGTATTGATGTAGTAGTGGTAAAAGAAATTTTAGGGCATTCAGATATACAAACCACAATGAGATATGCTCACGCAGTACCAAAAAGAAAAATAGAAGCTATATCAGTTCTTAATTCATACAATTAGTATTTAATTCAAAATTAAAAATGGACACAAAGTGGACATGAAAGATTAGTGAAGTTGGTAGAGATAAGCTGATGAAGGGATTTGAACCCTTGACCTACTGATTACGAATCAGTTGCTCTACCAACTGAGCTACATCAGCATTATTTACATTCTTTATTATAAGATAAAAATATTATTTGCAAAACATTTCTAATACGTTTGTTGTTTTAGGATTATTGTTTTTTATATCATTATAATTGTATTTTTTTATTTCAACGGCTGACGAATTTTTTGTAGTCCTTGCTTTTAAAGGTTTCTTTCCGGTTAATAATCTCATAAACTTAAAGTATTTACCAAGGAAGCCTGTTCGATTTTCATTTTTTTCATCAATAGCCTGTAATTCTTCATAAGTTTTTCTTCCGACAGGCATTCCGATTGATTTTCTTGTTAATATTTCGGTTGTAATTGTATTCGGGATTACAACAGCAGCCATTCCTTTTAATGAGCTGTTATATGTCGATCTGAATGTTGCATTGAACCAGTTAATCAGCATTGATTGATAGAACAGAGCGCTTAATCTTTGTATTATACGTTCGTTTGCTTTTTCTTTTGCACCCTCTTTATCTTTTCCGTTAGATTTTAACATAACCATATTGTAGTTATCAGCTACAAGAAATGCAGATGTTACTGCCGATGATGCGAGTTTTGACATCATTGCCAAGTCTGTATTTTTATTACTTGACTGGGTTACTCCGTTAAAGGATTTTTCTACCGCACGGTCTACAAATATTTTTAATTTGAGATGTGCTTTATCAAATGCTTCTTGAGCTTGTTTTAATTTTACAACGACTTCATCATTTTGACCTAATTTAATTCCCTGTTCTTTTGCTTTGTCAAAAGCAGCTTGAGCTTGTTTTAATGCAGCCTCCGCATTTCTGTAAGGAAGTGTTTTCTTTTCAAGTTTATCCATCGCATTAGCAAATATTGTCTGGCTGATTTGACCTGCTTTTGGATTTTTCTCTCCATATATTTCGGTTATTATTCGATGTATTACCTTTTCAAATTTTGTAATTTCTTTTTTTGATAATCCGATTTCTGCAGAAGCAATATGCTTTTCTATAGGTGATACTGCTACATTTATTAAGTTGCTTACCAAGCTGAACGGTAATTTTACAGCTTTAAGAATAAACCTAAACGGTTCAATTAAAACATCTATAAACGGTTTTAGCTTGGTTTCCACTTGGATTGCTTCATAAGTTGTATTATTTTTTATACTTTCCGTAATAGTTTCATATAAATTTTTAGATTGTTCCGAGGTTAATTCCACTTTTTTATTGTTTAAAATTTCTCTAACTTTTGCTGCAATACTTTCGGCTTTGCTTTCTGCAATATCAGTCTGACCGTTTTTAATTGCGTTTTTAATTGCGGATTTTATTGTTTCAGCTACAGTTCCGTTTGATATGCCGGATGCTTCAGCTGCACTATTGGCAATTATATCGGCTGCACCTGCTTTTAGTCTGCCTTTTTCCATTTTTATAATGCCGTCAGTTATTTTTCCGTATTTATTCTTTATAAATTCATGCCCCTCTGCAATTTTTTCGCACCCTGCTGATTTTAGGCTGTTTGTTAACTCTTCAAAATCCTGTGTTTTCATTTCAAAATCTTTAAATGCAAGCGGGTTATATACCTTATTTTTGAAGAATTTTCCTATTTCTTTTATTCCCTTTACCAATTCAGAATTTTTTGTTAATGAGCTGTTTTTCAGCAGGCTTAATACAAAACCGCCTCCGATTAAGATTATCAGCCCTTTTTTGAATGTTTCCGTATTTATTAGTGCTTTTTTCTCTGATTTTTTATCGGTTTTATTCTCGGTATTTTGTTTTACGGGTTGTTTGTCCAAATCTGCTTTTAAGTTTGAAAAGATTGCAGGGTCTTTTTTGTCCGCGGGAATAAAATCAAAGTTTTGAGTTTGTGTATTTGTTTTGGTTTCTGCTTTCTTTCCTTTTTTCCTATTATTATATTCGACTGCTTTTTCTTTTGTCAGAAACATTATAGGTTTACCTAAGCGTTTTCTTGATGTAATTTCTGAGAATAGAACAGTCAAAGCCGAGGTTACAGGAACAAACCATGGTATCGTGTTAACTTGTTTTGTAAATGCTCCGTATACCAATAATTGTATATATGCAGTTGTAAATACCCTTGAAATCTCCTGTTTTTGTCTTTCTTTTGCTTCTTTTTTAGACATTTCTTTTGTATCACCGCACATTACGGATAAGTTATATGCGTCATTTGCTAAAAATAGTACGGGAATTAATCCCGATACTATTCTGTTTAAAGGTCTTTCAAATGCCGTATTATAGTTTCCCGTATGCTTATCAAAAAATTTATTGCTTACTTTATATAAACTTTCTTTTATATATTCGCTCGCCTTTTTTATTAATTCGGGGTCTTTTGTTTGCGCAGTTCCGTTTAACTGTGCAATTACGTTTTTGACCATATTATCCGCGTCAGCTTTGTTTGTAGTATTTTCTTTGGCAAATTTTGTTATTATGTCTTTTGTTTTATCGTACATTCCTTTTAAAATATCGGTTCTTTCATTAAGGTCGTTTATCTTTCTTGGAACTCTTAACACAGGATTTTTATATACCGCGTTTAATGAATTTTTTATTTTAGATAAAACACCTTTATTTTTCACTAATGAAGCAATTTTTTTACTTTCGGTTAATGAAATTAATTTTTTTAATACCCAGCTGACGGAGTATAAAGGCAGTGAAATTATCGGAAATAATAAGTTTTCCGCCAAAAGTGCGGGAATTTTCTTCGGTTTTATTGAAGAAATACCTTTTTCCATATTAAATCGTGCATTCGCGCTTAATCTTAATAAAGGTGATTTATCGGTTGCCAAGTTGCCTATTTTTTCGCCTACGCGCTCTGCTATATTCCCGTAATGCTGTTTAATTATATTTGTTATTGGTTTATCTGCTTCGGTTATTATTGATGGAAGTCTGCCTTTAAATGAGGTTGTCCTATGTGGGAGTCGTTTGCTCCTTAATATTCTTATATTCCCCACATTAGGCTGTATAGTGTTCATCTTACTTCCTTTTTCGGACTTAATCCTTTTATTTTAAAAACCTTGAAAGTTTTTTTTGTTAGTTCCTTATAAAAATTTAACAATTTTTATAAGGGATATCTGGATGTTGCTTTTAACAGCATTTTTGCCAATTTATCGGCACCCTCAAAACCTCTTTCTTCTATTTTTTTACTTGCTTTTTCTACATCATATTTTACAAATTTATGTTTTACCGTAAAAGTAGAATTTCCCTCATCTATATCCATTATCACGTAGCAAGATTCGGGACTTTCGCTGAATGGTCTGCCTATACTTCCCGCATTTACTACTGTTTGATTTGTATTTGTTTGATACCCGCAGGGCATGTGTGTATGACCGCAAAAAATTATGTCTGCATTTGTGTCTTTTATCATTTCTTCAATTTGCTCTATCGGCAAATTGGGATATATATTTTCATTATTTTTTCTTGGAGAACCGTGAACCAATAATATTTTTATCCCGAACAGTGTTAATTCGAGCTGAGGCGTTAAATCTTTTAAAAATTCTTTGTCCTCATTGCTTAACAGTTCACTGTCTGCCAAATAAGCACTTCCCATGACTGCATTTGTTTTAAGTATGTCATTATATGTATCAAACGAAAATACAGACAACATCTTGTCTGTATTCCCTTGTATTATATAAAAATCTTTTGATTGCATTAAGTCATGTATTTTTTTTATTGTTTGGATAGGCTCGGGCCCTGCCATTGCTATATCTCCCAAACAAAATATTTTTGAACAATTTTCTGATTTTATATCGTACAATACACTGTTTAGTGCATCTAAATTCCCGTGAATGTCCGATATTACCGCAATTTTCATGTTATATCCCTAAACTTTTATGATAATATAATTTTAACAGGAACAATAAAAATATGATACAAAGAAGAAAATCAAAACAAATTCAAATCGGGAATATAAAAATAGGCGGAGGAGCTCCTATCTCGGTTCAGTCAATGACAAACACCGATACAAGAGATGTAAAATCCACCTTAAAACAAATTAACAATTTAGCAGAAAACGGTTGTGAATTGGTCAGATTAGCAATATTAAACTCAGATGCGGCAGATGCTGTGCGGGAAATAAAAAAGACTTCTCCCGTTCCTTTAATTGCAGACATTCATTTTGATTATCGTCTTGCTATAAAATGTATAGAAAACGGGATTGACGCGCTTAGAATTAACCCGGGAAACATCGGCAGTGATGAGCATACAAAAAAAGTTACGGCGCTTGCAAAAATTAATAATGTTCCCATAAGAATAGGTATTAACGGCGGGTCATTGGAAAAGGAACTTGAACAACTTAATATTCCTTTGCATGAAAAAATGGTTATGAGTGCAATGCGCCATATTCAAATATTGGAAGATAATGATTTTGATAAAATCAAAATTTCATTAAAATCCAGCGATGTAATGACAACGATTGAAGCATACAGATTAATAGCTTCAAAAGTTGAGTATCCGCTTCATCTTGGTGTTACTGAAGCGGGAACATATACGGGCGGAATTGTAAAATCAGCGGTTGGGCTTGGAACTTTGCTCGCTGAGGGTATCGGTGATACCATCAGGGTTTCGCTTACCGATAATCCCGTTGAGGAAGTTAAAGCAGGGTATATGATTTTAAAATCGCTTAATTTAAGGCAGCGGGGAATTAATTTTATTTCTTGTCCCACTTGCGGAAGAACTCAAATAAATTTAATAAATCTTGCAAAAGAAGTTGAGGAGCGTCTTAAAGATTTTGATAAACCTCTTACGATTGCGGTTATGGGGTGCGCAGTTAACGGCCCCGGAGAAGCAAAACATGCCGATTACGGAATTGCAGGCGGTATTAAAGAGGGATATATTTTTAAAAAAGGCGAAATTATTAAGCGTTTACCGGAGGATAAACTTGTTGATGAATTTATAAATATCATCCGAACGGAGAATGTTTAATTATTGCAATATATTAAAATATAAGCTATCATGTTATTAAATAAGAGGATTATATATGAAAAAGACAATTTTATTATTTTCTTTAATTTTAATAGCACAAGCATCTTTTGCGTTTATTGATACTCAATATACGACAGATGAAAAATTCCTTGTAAACACGGGATATTCTAAAGAAGCTGCAAAAATAATTGATATAGTTGCTGAAAATCCATACAGAGAGCCTGCCGAACCAACTAAGAATATACCAAGATTGATTTATCACTATATTGTTCCGGGACAAGGAGGGGATATAGATTTCTATAATCACAGCGGTAATTTTGACGGCTGGAGCTGGATGGATTACTAAAAAGAAATTACATAATAAAAAGGAAGACAAAAATCTTCCTTTTTATTATGGTTTTTGGTTATACTTTATGAAAAAAATTGTAATTGCTTTATTTTTTATTTTTTATTTATCATCTTATGCTTGTGCAGACAATGTTTCACAGGCGGAAAAATTGCTTCATAAAGCTAAAATGACCTCTGTTCAAGAGGAAAGTTATGAATATATAAATAAAGCAAGGGAATTGTATCTGGAAAATTATGAAAAAAATCCCGCAGACACAGATGTGCTTTTAGGTCTGTCAAAAACATTTCAGCTTACAGGCGACAGGGGACAAGCAAAGTTATACGTTTTAAAAGCGTACAATACAAATCCTGCTGAACCTAAACTGCAAAAAGCTATGGGAGATTTTTTCTTTTCGTTTCAAGAGTATTCAACAGCGGTTGAATATTATAAATTAGCTTTAGCTTCCGGATTATTAAGGGATTATGAAACTAATCTTCAAACAGCTAAATGTTTTGAGAAATTGGGTGATTTGGAAAATGCGGAACTGTATTATAAAATTTCATATCATGTTAATTCTAAATCCCGCGAGGCGTTAAATAAAATAAATGAATATGACTCCTCTCATCATCCCGACAATTCGGAAGAACTTGAAAATGCTAAATATAAATACTTATTCAAAGATAAAAAACTCTCCGAAAAAGAACAAAATGAAGCTGATGCCGAAAAAATAATTGATATGCTTACTCAATAACATTATGTATAAACATAAGGCGGTCCGTTTTTAGTTTCTGTCAATATATTATCGGCAATTTGTTTTAATTCTTCTTTTGATTTTTTCCCGCTTAATGCCTGTTTATAAAAATTATCCAATAACGGTTTTATTGCACTTTCTTTTTTGGATTTAAAATTATTTATTTCAACCTCAACAAGCCTTTTTCTTAAATTGAGTTCTGTTTTCGCATTTTCTTTAAGCACTGCTGCTTCTTTTATTGCGTCAACCATTTGTTTTAATGTATACCCCAGAGCTCCGTACATTGTGAATGCAAGGAATAAGTATTTTGTAAATTTATTTTCGGAATTTAAAATCCAATTATACAAATATCCTCTTTCTTCATCTATATAGCAGTAGTATTGTATTTTTTTCGGAATACCGCCAAGGGCTGTCGGGGCATCTGCGAATATCATTTTTTTTGCTTTATTTACTTCTTCTGTTATAGATTTTATTTTGTCTTCGGAAAGATGATATTTTGCGCCTAATTCTTTTATGTACTCGGGTTTTGCGCATATAGATTTTAAATATTCCGTTATTAGTTCCACATCTTCCGATTTAGGATTTTTAGCTTTTTCTTCTATCGCATTTATTGTATTCTCTGCTATTTTATTTGCCAGAGCGTTTGTATTTTGTGCTGTTTTACGCAGGTTATTGATACTTATTTTACCGGCTATAATTGCTGCAGTAATTACTCCTGCCGTTAGCAGCATGTATTTTAAATTTTTCATTTTTTCTTTTTTTTCTTGCGAGTTATTTTTGTCATTGCCTTTAAAAGATAAGAAATCCTTAAAAATTTCAGGTATTTTAGTTTCTTCCTTTTTATTATTAAGAATTTTGTCAAAGAACTTTAAATTTTCGCTGAGCATTTGATTGACGGTATTTAATTTCCCCGAAAATGAACTTGTTTCTACGGCAATTAAATTTTCCTGCAAATCTTTTTCAATATCGGCAGATTGTTTTTTTAGCCAAATTTCTTTTATTCCGTCTATAAAGTTTTTTGCTAATACTGTTATTCCGCTCATTACTATAACTGCGGCGGCTGCAAATACGTTTTTATTGTTTGGATCGCGGATTGCTCTATATATTGCAAATTGAGGTTCTTGTTTTATGTTCATATTTACGGCAAGGTCGGGGAGTTGTTCATAACTTTTGCTGGTAAGTATTTTTTGTGATGACTTGTTTAATATAGCACTTAACCCTATAATTCCGCCTAAAACCATTCCCGTTCCGATTAATAACGGCTTTATTGCTTTTTTTACATTAAAGGAGCTATCTTTATTACTCTCGCCTGTGTTTGACGGGGTATTATTTTTAATATCTTCGGGTTGAATTAACAAGGAGTTTTCAATTTCGCTGAAAGACACGGTGTCCTGCTTATCGGATTTAATATGATTATTTATTAAGACTCCTTTTAGCGTTTTATTTAATTCTTTTTCTTTATCCTGCTTTGGCAGATTTTTATATTGACGTGCTTTTATAGCTTCAGTCAGCATTGTTTTTCCTTTTTTCTTTTTTAAATATTTTTACTATAAATTTCTTTAATTCTCTTGATTTGAATACGGCAAGAGTATCATCATTTTTATAATTTTCATCCTCGGCATTTGAAATAAAAAACGAAAAAATATTTTTTGTTATTTTCTTGATATTTTCTTTTAATTTGCTGTTAATAAAGTTTTTTATTTCACCAAAGATTGTTACGAGTTTTTCGATTACCTGAGATATAAAATTTTGTATAAACTGTATTGTTTGAATAAATTTTTCGGTTAATTTCGGAATTTGTAATATTATATTTAATATCGGAAATATTATTATATTGCTGATTATTTGAACGGGAATATTAAAAATCGGCGGCAGTGTATTTTGAATATTTGCAATAGCGGATTTTATTCTTTCTGCGAGATTATTTATATTTTTTGTAAGTTCTTTTAAATATTCGCCTTGTTTTTTTAATGCGGTTTTAGAAAATTCGGCTCTGTATGCAAGGGATTTTAATCTTAAGCCCTCTGCGTAGCATTTCATATAAGACCATTCGCCGTTTGATTTGGGTTTTATGCTTTCATTTTTTTTCCCTGCTCCGCCCGACATTTGACCGCTGCATATCGGGCATGCGGCAGGAGGCAGCCCATGGGGGCATAACCCTGCTCTTGTTGATGAGGTATTTCCTACTTGAGTTGACATAAAAAATTCCTTACATTTTTGTAAGGAGTTCCATTATATAATAATCGGAACTCGCAATTATTACTTTATTTATTGAGCATTCCGACTTTAACGGCCGCGGTCCGGCTAAGGAATTTCACCTTATTTCCTCTATTAATTTGTTATAATCCTATCACGCTGAATTTTTTACCGCAACAAATTTTTTATACATTAAATCTAAAATGAACAATATCACCGTCTCGGATTATATAATCTTTTCCCTCA
>CANPYB010000041.1 GCA_947587605.1 Candidatus Gastranaerophilales bacterium | reverse complement strand
TGTTGTATCATATCTAAAACTTGTCCGTCTTTAGAAATATGCTTTATGTATTTAATTGTATTATCTAGATTTTGTTTTACATTGATTGGATAATCTATTTTTAATGCATAAATTTCTAGCAAATCTTTCATTACTACTTCAAGATTATTTTTTTCATCATCCTGCTCTGCAGGAATATTTTTTTCAATTTTTGGCTTTAGAGTTTCAGCCTCTGTTTGAGAAAAATTATAATTACACTTTCTGCAATTATCAGCCGAATAAATATTAACAGCACCGCAATCAGGACATTTTTTTAACAATGCAAATCCGCATTCGCTGCAAAATTTATTACCAAAAGTGTTAGATGCACCGCAATTAGGACAATGCATAGTTACCTTTATACCGCAATTAGGGCATCTTACAGAATTATCGGGTATCTGAGCTGCACATTTACGACACTTCATCATGCCGCCTATCGCTTACTGCCGTCTAAAAAATTACTGATTAATTTAGATAACTGCATTAACCGTTTGCTGATTTCAGATTGTGAAATATTAAGTGATTTAGATATTTCGCTTTGTTTTAAACCTTTAACATATCTCAAATAAAAAATATCAAGAAAATTTTGTGAGGGTAATTCTTTATGAATAACACAAACCGCATCGGCAATACGCTGCAAACATTCTTTAGTAATTAAGACTTCTTCTGCAGACTCTTTAGGATCGGGAAAATCTAAAATATAATCAGATGAAACGACTTCAGAGGAAGCGGAATTTTTTACTTCCAAATCTTCAATTTTAACTTCATTAGTAGGTACAAAGCCGGAAGATACTCGTCTGACTCTGCCCGAATTTTTAAGTACGCTTAATATGGAAGTATTAACCACTTTACCGATATAATTTTCAATTCTTTGAATATTTGATGAAGAATTAAAAATCATATAAGATTTTTTGAATGCTTCACTGCAAAAATCCTCTAACAAATCCTCATTGCCAAAGAAATTCTTATTATTTCTGACTGTTTTTTCTATTAAAGCACGTTGTTCTTCAACTAAAAGCACTTATTTTATTCTCTACATTCTCTACCCATACAATATAATAAAATATAATATCACAAATTACAATTTTATTACTACCTTTAGATAATAAATATCGGATTTTAAATCGCTGTTAGTGAGAATTGGTGATTTTTCCCCCGCAAAAGTTTCATTAATACTTTGTAACACAACATCATCAACTTTTTTTGAACCGCTTGAACCTGATACCATAGATCGGGTTAAATTACCGTTATTATCAACTGCCAATTTAACTTCAACGGAATTATTTTGAGGTGTTTCATTCACATCAAGAATATTTTTTCTCAAATTAAGTTTCAAAATATTATCAAGTTTTTGTAAATAATTTTTAAACTCCGTATCCGTAAATAGTTGCGGGGTACATAACCAGTTAACACTCCTTACCGATAAACTTGAATTTCCTGTAGAAAAAGCATTTGTTATCGCTTGATTAACATCAGAAGTAGCGGGACGCTGAGATTTCAGCAAATCGCTTTCCGTTAGTGCATTTTGATTTTGCGGAACTTCAATCACACCTTGTGACGGCATTTCTTGTTGATTGTTATCAATGGGGGCAGGTGCGGGAGGATTTTCCGAAGGTTGAGTTAATGAATTTTCCGGACCAACAGGTGCAGGATTTTCATCTGCGTTCTGATTGAACATATCATTATCAGACTCTTGAATTTGAATTTCATCTTGAACCTCTGATTGTGCAATATTATTAGAAGCCTGCTTATTCTTTAATACAAAAAATCCGCCTGCGGCACAACCGATTAATGCAATTACCAATATTAAGACAGGTATGAATGGTATACTTTTATTTTTAGCTGTTTCATCAACTTCGTAATCTTCATCATAATCTTCATCAGTATCATCTTCATCATCAAAATCCTGTTCTTCCTCATCATCGGAATTTCCATTATATTCGCTTGATTCTTGAATATCATCTTCCGACTTGTTTTCTGCACCGTCAGAATTTTCTTCTTCAAAAGAATTTTCTTCCGTTTCATTATTATTAAGAATATCAGTGTCATCAAAACCGGATGCCGTAACTTCTTCATTTTCGGGATATTCTTCCGTTTCAACGCTTTCTTCAATCGGAGTTTCATTTATAATTTCATCTGCCGAATTATCTGCCTGAGTAAGTTCTGTATCATCTTCATTATTTTGAACATACTCAATTCTTGAAGATTCATTTTTTATAGTGCTTAAATCAACATCCAATTCGTTATATTGAGGATATGTCTCAAAAGTTGAATTTAAAATATCATCATCAGAAAGTTCAACATCAAAATCGGCATCTTTTTCATCTTCGGGCGGAACATTTGTGATATAAGAATAAATCGGTTCACCATTTTCATCATAATCAACAATAACTTTTTGAACATTATCTTCATTTTGTTCATTATTATCGTTTAAAATTTCCAAGTTTGACTCATCATTGTCAATGATTTTAAGGTCATCATTCTTGCTGCCGTCATCAACAATCAAGTCATCATCAGAATTATCAAGCTCGTCTACTGTTCCCTCACCTATAACTTCAAGATTATCGGATGTCGTATCGCGGTATTCATCAAGCATTTCCAAACCGTCAGAACCGTCATCCGCCAATAAATTAAAATCGTCTTCTTGGGCTGTGCTTAAATCAATATTAACAGGCTTTTCGGGACTTGACTCCTCTGTAACTGCAGTTTCTTCATCACTAAACAGCTCATCAAGTATTTCTGATACCGTTTCTTCGCTATTTAGTACAGAATCCTGCTGATTATCGTCGTCAGATATATTTATTATTTCTTCTTTACCTTTATATTTTTCATCGTCAACAGCTTGAGCGCCGACAATATTAAGGGTATGATCATCAATCATATCGGGATATTTACCGATATTACAGCTTACCATTTCAAACCCCGTAAAACAGCAAAACTCGGTTCTGCACTCTGAACATTCAAATAAGTGTTTTATTAATCTGTTTTTTAGCTGTTCATCAATTTCTCCGTCAATAAGACTTAAATAGTTACTTCGGAACAGTTCATGCTCTTGTTCCGCAAAATCAGTAATTTTAGTTTTATTTATTTTTTCAATAAATTTATCAAACGAAATTAATGTATCAAAAGAAACGCTGTAATAATGATAATCAAAAGCCTCTTTCTTTAATAGTGCAGTATCGGCAAATCCTAACAATTCGGAAGTTTTTAAATCTTTATCAACCTTAACTACGGCATAAAAGTCAGGTTCAAGGTCATTATCAAAGTGGCACCTCGGAACTAAAAAGCAGTTGCCGTCCGTTACTACACGAACATCAATATGCCAATCGTTAACATAAACGTCATTAATTTCATATTTTTCATTTAATTCGGGATTTCTGAATAAAGTCATGGACTTTTGAACATTATTATCTGTTTTTTCCAGCAAATTAATTAAAGAATATAAAGCTGCAATAGAAGCATAAGCCCTTTTACGCTGAAATTCATCCGATAACAAAGAAGCATAAATCTTTGCATATCCTATCGCTCTGTCATCTATATTCAAATTAATCGTATTTGCCGCCGTCATATTTTATCTCCATAACTCTCTCTATATATATAGACTACACTTTTAAAAAAAATATTCCAAATTTTAAAAAAATGGTATAATAAGAGTAGTTTCAGCATCCCGTTTTATAAATGTAACAAAAATGTAACAACCAATACAAAAAAAACAATTTCTTACTTTTACATGGTTTTAAAGAGTACCAAGAAAAAAGGAGGTAATTATTATGATGATTAGTCCGATAAGTTTTGCAGGTACAACAGCACCGGCGCAAAAAACATTTAATGATATTATTAATCAACCGCAAGCCTACAAAAAGGAAGAGCCAAATGCTGCAACAGGTATAGGAAAAGAAAAGAAAAAAAGTTCTATAGGTAAAACGATATTAAAAACTGCCGGTATAATAGCAGGTATAATGGCAGCTCTTGCTATCGGACACAAAACAGGTATATTCGAAAAAGCCTTATCGGCTATAGAAAAGATTAACAATGCACAAATTAAATCAGCATTAACTTTTGTTATGTCATTACCTGAGAAGGCAGGTAAAAAAATATGCGATTGGGGTTCTAAACTCTTTTCTGTTTTTTCAAAAAAATCTGCCGAACTTGGTGAGACAATAGGGGAGCAAGCCTCCCAAACCGGTGAAACACTGCAAGGAACTGCAGAAAAAGTAGTCGGAGCAGCTCAAGATGTTGCATCACAAGCTGCTGAAACACTGCAAGGAACTGCAGAAAAAGTAGTCGGAGCAGCTCAAGACGTTGCATCACAAGCTGCTGAAGTAGCTAAAAAAGCAGCTGAAACATTAAGCTAAAATATAATAATTTATTAATAAGACATTATATAATTATCTTCAACAATAAAAAAAGGATTCATAAAGAATCCTTTTTTTGTAACAGAAAATTTAAAATTTTATAATAATATAAAAAAGTAGCAAATTTATTTTTTTAGTTTTTTTAAATAAACGCAGTTTAGGAGAAAAAATAATGAGTAGAGTTAGGGCAATTAATAACGGCGCACAAATGATAGATAACCATTTAAAAGCTCAGACAAGAAAACATACATTAGCTAAAGCTGCAGCTATAGGTACAGCTGCAGGTGCGGTATTATATTTAGCTCAAAAAGGGAAACTTAACCCTAAAGAGGGCGGTAATAAGTTTTTAGAAACAGGAAAATCGATTTTAAGAAAACCGGCAATTGCAGTATTAAACGGTGTAAAAACAATTAATACAAAATTAAATCAAGCAGCTGCAACAAAACCTTGGGCAAAGCGTATTATTGAAAACGGCAAAGCAGTAAAAAGATTTGCATCAAAAGTATCCTGCTCATTAGACGGGATTGCTAATCCTGCGGAAAGAATATTTAACAAAGCAAAATTTGCTCCAAACAAAGCAAAAGCAGCAGATTTAGCGGCAGAAACATTTAATAATTTTGTAAAATAAAAAAATTATAAACCTAAAAACAGCGGGGAGGGAAAAAAGAAAAAAATTTAAAAATCCTAAACCCGCTGTTTTTAATATATTTTAAAAGTACCTAATATTCTTAAAAAGTCAGTATATTGCTTAATTTCTTCAAGTGCAGGCTCTACTTTGGAGTTAAAATCATAAACATCAAGCTCCATAAAAAACAAATATTCGCCCAAACACTTCTTTGACGGACGAGAATCAATATACGTCAAATTTATGTCATGCTTTTGAAAAATTCTTAATACATCACAAAGCGCACCTGATTTGTTTTTTGTCGACAAAACTATAGCTGTTTTACATAAAGAAGCAGGACAATTATTTCTGCCTAAAATATAAAATCTTGTTTTATTATCGGGTTCATCATTCAAATTATTTTCTAAGATATTCAAATTAAACAGTTTTGAGCACGCCTCATTTGCAATAGCTGCCATTTGCGGATTATTTTCTTTTGAAACTTTATATGCAGCATAACTTGTTGAAGATACTTCTTTTAATTCAACCTCGGGGAATAAGTTATATAAATGATTAGCACACTGTGCCAGTGCTTGCGGATGAGAAATTATCTGTTTTATTTTTGATTTATCACTGCCCGTTGAAAGTAAAAGATGATTAATGGGAAGCGACATTTCACCTTGGATTTTAATTTGTTTATCTTTAAGTTTTAACAAATTATCAATAGTTTCTCTAACTATTCCCTCAATAGAATTTTCTATCGGAAGCACACACAGAGCATTTTCATCATTTTCCAGCGTATCAAGCGCTGTTTTTATTGACTTGCAAGGAATTTTATTTCTAATTTCGGCATGGCAGACATCTAAAAATTTTAGCATGGCATTATGAGCATTTGACCCGTCAGGTCCCAGATAATATATATTTTCCGCAATTAAATCAGACATTTGCTAAACCTTTAATTCTTATATAAAATAATTTTACACTAAAACCGATAAAAAGGATTAGCAATGACAGAAATAAAATTCGGAACTGACGGCTGGAGAGCAGTATTAAATAAAGATTTTAACAAAGAAAATATAAATAAAGTAATAAATGCGGCTGCAAATTATATTTATAATCACTCAAAATTCGATAATAAAATAATAGTAGGCTATGACCCCAGACGTGATGCCGATACTTATGCGGTTTATATAGCACAAAGTTTAGCGAATAAAGGCTTTAATGTGGAACTGAGCGAAAAAATTACAGCAACCCCCGTATTAGCCTATACGGCTTTAAAGGAAAATGCTTATGCAATAATGCTGACCGCATCGCATAATCCTCCCGAATACTTGGGAATTAAAATTATACCCCCATACGGCGGGCCTGCTGATGACACAATTGTAAACGAAATAGTATCTTATTTAAGCAATGATTTCAGCAAAAACGTCCAAGCAAAAGAATATAAAAAAGTTTCTTTTGAAAAGGATTACATTCAACATATAAAATCAATTATTGATTTAAAAAAAATAAAAGAAAAAAATATATCAATTAACTACGACGGACACCATGGTGCAGCGGGATACTTATTTAAAGAAATTCTTGACAGCGAAAACATAGAAAATTATTCTCAAAATCTTGAGCGGGATGTTAATTTCGGAGGACAAATGCCCGACCCGAAAGAAAAATATCTGCCCGAATTAAAAGCATTATGTAAAAAAACGGGAAAAATCGGATTAAGCAACGACGGCGACGGTGACCGTTTCGGTGTTTTTAACGAAAAAGGCGAATTTGTAAGTGCAAATGAAATAATAGCCCTGCTTTTAAGACATCTTGTCAAAAATAAAAAATATACGGGAAAATTGGCGAAAACAGTCGGTTCAAGCGTAATGCTCAATATTTATGCGCAAAAATGCGCCGTAGAAGTAATTGAAACCCCTGTAGGCTTTAAATGGCTGGGGGAAGCAATGCGAAAAGACGATATAATTATAGCAGGCGAGGAATCCGGAGGTTTAAGCATAAAAGGACATATTCCCGAAAAGGACGGAATACTCGCAAATCTGCTTATTATGGAAATGCTTGCATTTGAAAATAAAAAACTTTTTGAATTGCAGGAGGAATTAAAATCAACACTCGGACGTGATTTTATTAATGAAAGAATTGATTTAAAACTTGAAAGCGAAGAAAAAGTAAAAAATATTATGGAAAAATTTAATTCCGCCGTGGAAATTGCAGGATACAAAATCAATAGTAAAACAACTCTTGACGGAATAAAGCTATATTTGGGCAATTCAAGCATATTAATAAGAAAAAGCGGCACAGAGCCGCTGTTGAGGATTTATTTTGAATCAGACAAGGATGATGAAATTAACGCACTAAAAACCGCCGTTAAATTAATGTGTTAAATGTAAATAAATCAATATAGTTCTTGGATTGAGGCATATCAAAATAATCCGCATCATTTAATTTTATTGAAAAATAATCGTTTATCGCAGGAATAAATTTATGTGTCTGCTCCGTTAATTCTTTATTTTCCAAATCACTAATCGAGCAGGCGAACCCCGTAAAGCAATCAGCGTATGAAGAAAGCGAAAATCCGCCTAACATAACAATCATAAAAGCAATATTTAAAAAAATCTTTTTCATTTTTCCACTCCTTTACAAAGTCAAATAGGTCTTGTATCTATATTTTGCAGGATAATGTAAAGATTTTCATTACGCTTTATAATTAATTATTTAATTAGTAAAAAGTTTAATGTAAAATAACCGTATCAAAAATTAAAATTTTCTCGAAATAATAGCAAAAATAATTTTTTGAGGACTTCCAAACAGTATGAATTCTCTGCTGGAAAAAGAAACAAAAAGGAACGACAAAATAATAAAGCCTGACTTCAAAACGAAAGCGGGCAGAGAGTTTCTTGCGATTTATCTTCATTCAAAATTTAAACAAATACTGGATTATGATAAACAAAGCGAAACTCCGATATTTAAAAGTGTTCATCCCGATTTTATCCCTAAATTTACGAAAAGAATAATAAATAATCCCGAAAAACACTTTCTAATCGGGATAAGCGGAGAATCCGCAAGCGGAAAAACAACTATATGCAACACAATTAAACAAGTAACCGAAAAATTAAACATGCCCGTTGAAATTTTAAGTGCGGACAATTATTTTAAGGATATATCAGCTCTTATAAAAGAACATGGTTCGTTTGATAACCTGCTTGCCACGGGATATGACGTTGATTCTCCCGATAATTTCAATATGGAGCAATTATTTACCGACCTTGATATGCTATCAAGAGGTATAGATGTAAGAATTCCGCAGTATCTTGTAAACGGAACGGGGATAGTAATACCAAAAGCAATACCTAAGAAAGCCGAAAAAATAATAGTAGTTGAGGGCATGGCAACGATGTACGGTAAGGTTGCGGAGTTATTTGATATTAAACTATATGTGGATATTGACCCTAAAATCCAAGAAAAATGGTTTTTATACAGGGCTCAAACTTCAAGAAACCAAAATGAAGAAAATGCGCTTAAACAGCTGGCTTATGTACGTGAAGCATCAAAAAAATATATACTTGCAAAGAAAGACCTGTCAGATATTATAATCAACGGAGCTTCTTCGTTATCTTATTTTTCTGAAATTATTAATTACATTTATGCAATTACAAACAACTTTTCGGATGTTCGTTAAATAAAGTAATTAAGCCTCTTGAAAAGAGACTTAATCTATATTATATGAGAAGAAGAATTATAATATATTAAATTAATTAACAGCCTTAGGATTTTCATTAGTTTTAGTATGCTTAACAATAAAAGAAAGACCAACAGATAATAAAGCCCCTATCATTGATAAAATGGCTAATCCGGAAGCATATTTTGAAGCATATTTTAATGCTCCGCCGGTTTTAATTATTTCATCTTTCATAGCCTTTGGCTGCATTATGGAAGCCATTAGCGTAGTCGTTACAAACATTGCCGTAGTCATAACGGCTCCGCGTTTTGCACTTGCCGCATAATATCCTTTATCGGGCGAAATCATTTTTACTGCCTGTGTTTTCATTTACATTCCCTTTTTATATTTATAGAAAAATTCTAAAAATTTATTTTGTTACGGATTACTTTTTAATTTAACATTTTGTTATATTTATTAATGATTTTTTCTTTCATCTCATTAAAAGTCAATTTTTCAATATCAAACCACTCAATATTTTTATTGGCTTTAAACCAGCTTATTTGTCTTTTTGCATACCTGCGCGTGTTTTGTTTTAACTTATTTATTGAGGTTTCAAGATTTTCCGCCCCCTTAAAGTACTCAATAAACTCTTGATATCCGATGGTATTAAGTAAAATGTTATTTTCTCCGTATTTTTCATATAATTTTTCTGCCTCATTAACCAAGCCTGCGTTAATCATTTCATCTGTTCTTTTGTTAATGCGTTCATACAAAAAATCGCGGTTATCACTGTTTAGACCGAACCACAATACTTCATATTTACCTTCTTTTTTTCTTTGAGCGCTGCTCATAGGTATTTTAAGCGTCATGCAGACCTCTAATGCTCGTATTATTTTAACTTTATTATTGCGATGTATTTTTTCGGCGCTTATTTTATCAAGTTCAGACAACATTTCATAAAGTTCAACGGTATCTTTTTGATTTAAAGTTTTTCGCAGTTCTTCATCAGGAGCAACGCGGGGCAGGTCAAAATCCTGAAGCAGAACTCTGAAATACAGCCCCGTACCGCCTGCAAGCACGGGAACTTTGTTTCTTTTTAATATGTCATTTATAACCTCATCGGCTCTATCTGAAAAATCAGCTGCGGTAAAAGGCTCTGTAATGCTTGCTATATCAATTAAATGATGTTTAATTCCGTCTTGTTCGCGTATTGTAGGCTTTGCACTGCCGATATTAAGCTCTTTATATATCTGTCTTGAATCAACGGATATTATTTCTCCGTTTATTTCTTTTGCAACTGCAACAGCCAGTTTACTCTTACCCGACGCGCTCGGCCCCGTTATTGCTATCAGTTTTTGTTTTTTCATTGTAATAACAGAATATCAAAAGTACGTAATAATTCAAATACATTGTCAATAATATTATTAAGATTACTAAACCTAAAGTCCCCGTACCTAAAAACACTGAAATAAAGTTAATAAAAACATACAATATAAACAAAACTATCATCATTAATACACAATCATACAAGTTAAATAAAAATGTTTTTAAGGTTTTAAAAAGAGCAGATAATATATTACATTCGCTAAAAGACAAAACCGCAAAATACAAAACCCCGATAAAGTCTAATATCATAACGGAAAACATCATCGAGAAAAACCATTTTAGGAAAACAAGTCTTTCAAAATCGGAAATTGAATTTACAACATTTAAAATACTGTCTTTATCACTTGCAGAGTAAAGATTGGAAATTTTTTCAAAAAATTGAGGATAGCCAAAATATTTCATGCACAAGTAATAAACTCCGTACATTAATACGGAAAAAATTATAAAATAAAGCAATCCGCCAAATAGAGTTTTAATAAAGTTTTTTCCTACTCCGTCAAAAAACATTTTAAAATTTTTAATCGTCTTTTCCGCAATATCTTCCGGAGCATCATCTTCATTAAAATCTTCCACTGCAAGTTTATTGATATAAAACCAACCCGAAGCAAATGCAAATGCAAGCAATACTGTTCCAATTAAAATTATTACTTTGGGCAAAAAATATATATTTTTATTAACAATTAATGCCAATAATGTTATTGCAAGCAAAATATACAACATTAACGGCTGTATAAAAAGCATATTATTTTTTAATATTTTAAAAGAATTTATAATAATCGGTTGCATTTAATCATTATAACACTGCTTTAAAAATTTTACATTAGTAAAAAAAAAGTAATATTATATAAAAAGAGTGCGTGTTTTTGATAAAATATTAAAAGTGAGAGAAGATACGGGATAATTTAATGAAAGAAAGACTGACATTATTAGCAATAATAACTTCTTTACTGATACTATTGTATTTCTTTCAAAATCACATGAATACACCTTGTGCATTTATGACGATATTAATTTTTATGTCAATATATACGGCATACATGCAAATAGCCTTTAAACACAAAACAAGACTGCAGAAGAAAAATCCCGTAGAAAAAAATTACAATTACACTCCGTATGTAAGTATATTTATCCCTGCACATAATGAAGCCAATGTAATAGAAGAAACAGTAAAGAACATAGCTCAAATAGAATATCCGCATTACGAAATAATAGTAATAGATGACAGAAGCACGGATAAAACAGCACAAATACTTGAGAATATAAAAGATAAATATGAAAATTTTAAGTATTTTTCAAGAACAAAAGAAGCAATGGCAGGAAAGTCGGCGGTATTAAACGACGCATTAAAAATAGCGCGCGGAGAAGCAATCTTGGTATTCGATGCCGACGCAAGAGTAAAACCCGATTTTTTAAGAGAATTAATACCCGCCCTTGAGCCTCAGCAGGTAGGTGCCGTACAGGCAAGGAAAGTAATAATAAACCGAAATCAGAACTTTTTAACAAGATGTCAAGACAATGAAATGGCGGTGGATACTCACTTTCAAGTAGGACGTGACAGCGTAA
Organism: Candidatus Gastranaerophilales bacterium; assembly: GCA_947587605.1. GTDB lineage: Bacteria > Cyanobacteriota > Vampirovibrionia > Gastranaerophilales > Gastranaerophilaceae > Avigastranaerophilus. The sequence continues at coordinate 520 of CANPYB010000041.1, read as the reverse complement.
AAGGTGCAGTCGAACTAAGAGGCAACGGAGAACTTATAAAACGCTGTGCACTTGAAGATGTAGGCGGCTGGAACATATACACAATAACCGATGACCTTGATTTATCCACAAGAATGCAGATAAAGGGCTGGGATGTGAGATTTTGTGCAGATGTTTGCGTTTATGAAGAGGGTGTTCCGACTTACTTTGCACTTATAAAACAAAGAAGACGCTGGATTGAAGGAAGCATAAGGAGATACCTTGAACATTTCAGCGATGTATTAAATTCTAAAGACATGTCATTACGTGTAAGCCTTGATATGACGGCATATATCACAGAATTCATACTGCCTGTATGGATGGTTTCGGAAATTATAATCCAATCATACAGATTTATAAAAGATGACAGCAACTGGATTTTATCATCAATGGCTCTATCGGTTTTAATGTGCGGATTTTTCATTGTTGCATTATTTTACAGTCTTAGAAAATACGTAAAATTAAAACCGCTTGAAAATCTTAAACAATCAATAGAAACATC
>CANPYB010000040.1 GCA_947587605.1 Candidatus Gastranaerophilales bacterium | reverse complement strand
ACAGTTAGTATAATGCAGCAATATACACCAAGTCAGCAGAACTTACAGGCAATGCTGTCAAATTTGAATATAGCAGGATTAAAGAATAAAATATTATTTACACTGTTAATGATATTAATATTCAGATTTTGCGCACAAATTCCGCTGTTCGGAATAAATGCGGAAAATTTTGCAAACTTGGCTGCCGCAAATAACTTGATTGGATTTTTGGATATGTTCTCGGGTGGTGCGTTAGGAAATGTATCTATAATTGCACTCGGGATAGGTCCTTATATTACATCATCAATTATAATGCAGTTATTAGCAGTTGTTATTCCGCATTTGGAACAATTACAAAAAGAAGAGGGTGAAGCGGGAAGAAGAAAACTCTCTCAATATACAAGAATATTTACAATAGTAATAGCAGCAGTGCAAGCATTAGTATTTGTTATATTTTTGTTAAAGACAGCAAGAGGCGCTATACTTCCCGATGTCAATTTAATTACATTTGCAATAGGTTCAATAGTTATATTAACGGCAGGTTCCGCTTTAACAATGTGGATGGCTGAATTAATGACAGAACGCGGAATTGGCAACGGTGCTTCAATGTTAATATTCTGCGGTATTATATCAAAAATACCTTTCTATACAAAAATTACGGCAGAACTGGTAAGTAAAAACACATCATTACAACCGGGATTATTATTACTGTTGGCAATCTTTTTTGCGACAATGGTATTTATTGTAATTATGCAGGAGTCTGCAAGAAAAGTAATAATAGTAAACCCGAGACGTCAGGTCGGAAATAAAGTATACGGCGGGACAAATACTTATATACCGTTCAAATTAAATCCCGGCGGTGTAATGCCTATAATCTTTGCAATAGCAATATTATTATTTCCTACAACAGTCTTAGGTTTGGTAGGACAAGCAAATATCCCAAACGAAACATTAAGAAATTTCTTTATAACATTATCAAATTTCTTAAGTCCGTCGGGAATAGCATACAATGCGGTGTATTTCTTATTAATAGTAGGATTAACATTCTTCTATGCTTCGATAATACCTAATTTACAGCCGAAAGAAATCGCAACAAACTTAAAAAAATACGGTTCATCAATTCCGGGGATAAAGCCGGGGAAACCTACAGCGGAGGCATTGGATAAAATACTCAGCAAAACAACATTTATCGGTGCATTCGGGCTTGGTATAATCGCATTAATACCATCATTAGCTTGTCATATTACCGGAATAACGACATTGCAGGGTATAGGAGCAACTTCGTTAATAATTATGGCAGGGGTTGCGTTAGATTTTATAAATCAAGTAAGAACAAACTTACTGCCTAAGAATTACGAAAGTTTCTTAAAACAATAAAATTAATAAAAAAGATGAGCCTTGCGGGGCTCATTTTTTTATTGAAAAAAAATTAATGTGATATAATAAAAAAGCTAAACGAAACAATCGGAGAAATCATGAAACAGGAATACATCTTTATAGGCCCGCCGGGAAGCGGAAAAGGGACACAAACAAAAAAGTTATCGGAAGAATACAAACTTCCTCATATAGATACGGGAGCACTTTTGCGTGAAGAAATAGCCTCAGGAAGTGAGGATGGTAAACTTGCCGACAGTTTTATAAGTAAAGGTAATTTAGTTCCGCTTAATTTGGTTGCAAATATAATTAAAAACAGACTTAAAAAAGATGATTGCCAAAACGGATTTATATTAGACGGATATCCGAGAAGTACAGAGCAAGCGCTTGCACTTGATGATATTCTTTCGGAAATAGATAAAGACTCAAACACAACACCTATTGTCTTTTATTTTAAAATTGATGAAGAATTGCTTATTGAAAGACTTGTAAACAGAATATCGTGCAAAGATTGCGGTGAAATATACAATTTAAAAACAATGAACATTCAAGGAAACAAATGTCCTAAATGCGGCGGAGAACTAATAAGAAGAAATGATGATACCGAAGAAGTCGCAAAAAAGAGATTTGACACATATTTTAGAGAAACGGCACCGTTAATAGATTTATATCAAAAACGCGGATGGCTGACTACATTAGACGCAAGTCTTGATATAGAAACAATATACAAAAATCTTAAAGGAGCAATCAAAGGAAATGTCCATTCATAGGAAATCAAAATTTGAAGTAAACATAATGAAGCAGGCGGGCAACATTGTAGCACTTGTTCATGCCGCAATGAAAGAGGCTGTAAAGGAAGGCATTACAACACAAGAACTTAATGACATTGCTTATAAAATAATAAAACAGAATAAAGCAGACGCAACATTTTTAGGATACCACGGATTTCCCGCAACAATATGCGCTTCGGTTAACGAACAGGTAGTACATGGATTTCCGTCCAATGACGTTATATTAAAAAACGGAGATATAATAAGTATTGATGTAGGCGCGACATACAAAGGTTTTGTGGGAGACAGCGCATGGACATATCCTGTCGGTGAAATTTCAGACGTAAAAAAAATGCTGTTAAAAGCTACTGAAGAAGCGTTATTTGCAGGTCTTGAATACATGAGAAGCAACGAGAAACTGGAAAATGCGGCAGGAGCAATAGAAGACACTGCAAAAAAATACAATCTCGGAATTGTAAGACAATACGGCGGACATGGTGTAGGCAGACAAATGCACGAAGACCCGTTTGTATTTAACTACAGAACAAACTGCCCTTTAATACTGCAAAAAGGAATGACAATTGCAATAGAGCCGATGTTAAATCTTGGCGGAGATGATGTTGAAGTATTAGAAGACGGTTGGACTGTAGTAACAAAAGACAAAAAAGCCTCCGCACACTTTGAACATACCGTTCACGTAACTGATGACGGAGCCGAAATATTAACAAAATTATTATAAGGGAAAAACAATGATAGAAATGAAAGTAATGGGTATCGCAATAGATACGGCAAGCGGTTCGCCGATAATAGTATTAAATGATAAAGATAACAGAAAAGCACTTCCTATATGGATAGGTTCGGCCGAAGCGAGCGCAATAATAAGGAAAATAGAGAATATTAAAGTATTAAGACCGATGACTCACGATTTAATTATTGATTTAATCGAAAAAACAGGCTACCGTGTTGACAGAGTCGAGATAAACGATGTGGAACAAGATACTTATTATTCAAGCATATACATAGTAAATGATAATAATGAAGAAACAGCAATTGATTCAAGACCGTCTGACGCAATTGCGGTAGCAATAAGAGTGGACGCGCCGATATTTGTATCATCAAAAGTACTTGCAGACGGAAGTGTATCTTGTGACAGCGCAAAAGATGAAGAAGAAACAGAAGCATTCAGAAACTTTATACAAGGAATAAAACCCTCTGACTTTGAAAAACTGCTTAATAAAGACGACAAGCAATCGGATCAGTAAAATTTAAAAAACTCTTATATGATTTTTTTCTAAACAAATTGTAGTGGGAATTTTTGTAAATTTTGGAACAAAGAGTTCCATCCAACTCACAAAGCCCGATTGCCGTATCTTTACAAAATACATCAATTAAAAACCTTAACATTTATATACCTTTCAATTATGTTGATGTATAATAATTAATAATAAAAATAAAAAAATCAATGAAAGGAAAAAATAATGAGCGAAATTACAAAAGAAATGGGATTGTTAGAAATAGTACAAAATCACCCCGAAACAATAGAAGTATTCCAGCAATACGGACTTGGCTGCATAGGCTGTGCTGCGGCAAGATTTGAAAACCTTGAAGCAGGTGCAAAAGTTCACGGTATTGATGTTGATAAAATGGTAGAAGACCTTAACGCTGCAATACGATAATCAAATATAGACATTTGAATATGTTTTTATTATTATCAAAATACAGTTAAGGAGAAAACCAATGGAAGTTATTTTAAAAAAAGACGTACAAAATATCGGTGAAGCCGGTGATATAGTTAACGTAAAAGACGGATACGCAAGGAATTACTTATTCCCGCAAAATTTTGCAGAGTTAGCAACAAAAGGTGCAAAAGAAAACAGAGAAAAGAATTTAGCAAGAATTAAAGCTAAACAAGAAAAATTACACGCTGAAGCATTAGAAACAGCTAAGAAAATCGAAGAACTCGGCACATTAGAATTTTCTGCAAAAGCAGGAGAAAGCGGAAAATTATTCGGTGCTATAACAACAAAGAAACTTGCTGAAGAAATAAAAGCAAAAACAGGCATTGAAATTGACAGAAAAACAATTTCGCTTGACGCTCCGATTAATAAACTCGGTAAATTCAATATGCAAATTAAATTAACATCAAAAGTAAAAGCTCAATTAGGTGTTAATGTAACGGCATCTGAAGTATTAAAAGAAGAAATTGAAGAAGAAACTTCTGAAGAAAAAGCAGAATAAGAAAGAAAAAATAAAAAAATGAAAAACATTAACATTCAAAATCGACGCCATATAGAATTAGGAGGCTTTACGGTAAACATATAATCGTAATGATTTTGATGTTGCAAAAAATCTAAAGCCTTCTGAAATATCAGAGGGCTTTTTTAATACAAAGGAGAAGAAAATGAAAAACAATCGACGAAACTCAAACTTAAAAAAATATATGAATTTAGTATGGGGCTTATAAAAAGGAAAAGAAATGAGTATACAAAAAATATCAACAAAAGTAATATCAACACTCGGTAATAAAGAGTCACTGCTTCCGATTATGCTAAAAGACGGAGTAGACAGTGCAAGTTTAACATATAAATCATACAAAGCAGGCGGAGTAATAGAAGGGATAGACAGAGGGATTGATGAATTCGGCACACAGGCAATCTGGATAGGCGGAATACCGTTTTTTAAATTTTTAATCGATAAAAGCATATACAAATTGGCGAAAATAAATCCTGCAGTTGACCCGAGAGTAATATCAGATAAAGAATATTCAAAATGGGCATTAGATAACGCAAAAGGGATAATGTCTAATGACAAAACACAAAGCGTAAAAGAAGCAATATCAAAATGTTTAAAAGACGGAGGTAAAGCCGCAAAAAGTTTATATATCGCAAAAGTTGCACTATCAACAGCACTAACGCTCGGGGCTTATTTTCTTCTAACTAAACTAAAACAAAAAAATACAAAAAATAACATTTTAAAAGAAATGAATAATAATGTTGCCTCGTGCAATAATCACTCAAAAATTTTTGATGATATCGCGGAATTTAAAAGTAAATCGCCGTCATTTAAAGGAATAGCAGGGAACATTATAAACGGAGTAATGTATAATCCCGTTCACAATATGAAAATAATAGATGCGGGAATAACAAGCGAAAGACTTTTATGTTCAAGAAATGCAACTGAATTTTGCGAACACGCAATAAAAGAGGGCGGTTTTTTGTTTTTCATATACGGTTTTGGAAATTTAATTGAAAAAGGTATTAATAAAATTTCATCAGCCGTTTTAAAAACCCCTATTGATTTACCAATAGATGTATTAACTGATGAAAGCTATAAAAAGGCACTTCAAGGCGGAAGTATAATAAAAGAATTAGAAAGTATGCCTGCGGGTAAACTAACAGATAAACTGAATTTTATAATTAACAATCCCGATAATATTCTTGTAAAAGCAGCAAAAAAAAGTAAAATCATATCAACCGTAAAGGACGCAAACGGAAATATGCACACGGATACTTCTAAATTTATTGATATGAAAAAGCTGGAAGAATTAGCAGAAAACCTTAAAACAGCACAGAAAAAATTTGAAATTTCGGGAATAAGCGCAGAAAAATACATAAAAAAAGCTAAGGGATTAAAAATACTTTCCGTAATGGCGAACATCGGAATTTCTTGCTTATTTTTAGGTGTAATAATTCCTAAATTAATATACTTATACAGAGAAAAGAAAACTGGAACAACAAAATTTCACGTGGAAGAAAACATGAAAAATAAAGCATAATAAAATTTTTACAATTAAAAGTCATTATGCTAAAATAAAGTGAGAGAGGGGATATGCCTTGAAATACAAAAGTTGTTACTGGATAGAATCGGGAATAAATTTTGATATAGATTCATACAAAGTATGCTGTCTTTACAGTGCAAAAGGCGGAGGCAACACAATTGTAAGAAGCAATTATAAGGGCGAGAGCGTTGACTGGGATGAGTTTTTTGAATTTAAAGATTTAATGCGCGACATGCATAAACGCGGCGAAACATATCCGAAATGCGAGGGCTGTATATATTTAGTTGAACAGGAATGGCCCAAAGATAAAGATAAAATCAGTATGATAAACCTTGATTACTGGACAAAATGCAACTCTCGCTGTTCATACTGCCATACAATGCAGGATAAAGAACGATATAATAAATTTAAAAATTATAATTTTATGCCCATACTAAAAGACATGATAAAAAGAGATATATTAAGACCAAACGGGCATGTCAGCTTTGGCGGAGGCGAAGTCACTCTGTTAAGAGAATTTGACGGCTTATTGCACACATTTATGGATTTTGGTTTCCCTTTAACAAGAATACACTCATCGTGCATAAAGTATTCAAAAGCAATAGAAAAAGGCTTAAAAACGGGAAAAGTTGATTTGATTGTATCTGTTGACGCAGGCACAAAAGAAATGCACAAAAAAATCAAACAAGTAAATTCTTATGATAAAGTGTGGAGCAATTTAAAAAGATACGCAAAAAATCAAAAATCCCCTTATGCCGTAAAATCAAAATATATAGTAATCCCCGGGGAAAACGACAATAAAGAAGAACTTGTCGAGTGGTTAAAAAAATCAAAAGAAAACGGAATAAACTGCGTATTTCATGAAATTGAATCAAAATGGTTTTATGCACGCCGAGATAATGTTTCCGATGACATAATAGAATTATTTAATTACACAAAAGAAAAAGCTCAAGAAATGGGATTAAAATATGTATTGTACGAAAGAGCCGAACACATGATGGAATATGCTCACAATAAAGAAGAAGCAGGTATAAAAAATGCGTGAATATACAAGCTGTCACTGGCTCCAGCATGGATTAAGTTTTGAAAATGACCACATAGAAATGTGCTGTTTATGCTGTCACAAAGGTGGCGGCAGATTAAATATTGCAGATAAATACAACGGCAAAGGATTAAAGTGGGAAGATATATTCAGATTAAAAGAAAAATTTATTGAAGATAACAGAAACGGCATAATTGACCCAAGGTGCGAGGGATGTTTTAATCTGGTTCACCGCGGGTGGGATGATGATGAAAAATATATAAATTACCTGCATTTTAACCACTGGACACACTGCAACAGCGACTGCATATATTGCTATACAAAATGGGATAAAAAAGCATTTAATACAAGAAAACATTATCAAGTAATGCCAATGTTAAAAGAGTTATTTAAGAAAAAAATGTTCCGCGCCGGCGGTGAAGTCACCTTTGCAGGCGGAGAACCAACGATATTAAACGAATTTGACGATATAATAAAAATCCTGTTAAAAAACGGTGCAGACAGAATAACGGTTCATACCTCGGGAATTAAATTTTCAAAAGCAATTGAAAAAGGCATAAAAGAGGGAGTCGTAAATGTATGTTTATCAGCTGATTCAGGTTCAAGAGATACCTACCTTGCGGTAAAAAGAGTGGATAAATTTGCAAAATTTTGGGAAAATGTAGAGAAATACGCACAGGCTCAAAGCGAAGATAATAAACTTCTTGTAGAAACGAAATACGTTATAATACCGGAGGTTAACGACAACAAAGAAGAAATAGAAAAGTGGTTCAGCTTAAATCTTGCTTACGGGATAAAGTCAATAGTCGTTGATATCGAAAACGACTACTGCAGAGATTTAAGAAAAGAGGGAGCAAAAGCGCCCAATCATTTGGTTGACCTGTGCAACTACATTGTAGAACGCGCAAAAGAACTTGATTTTAATCTTGTAGACTATAACAATTTCAGATATTTAACAAGCGAATACAAATTAATGTAAAGCATGGAAAGAGCGGGGAGAAAACATTAAGTGGACGGATTTGAAAGCTGCAGTTACATAGAACACGGAATGGTATTAGACCATTGCAACAGGATAAGGCATTGCAATAATTTCAATCCCAGATATGGCGGGCGTCCGATAATTTACGAAAATTATAACGGCGAAAAAATAGACTGGAGTGATTTTTTTAATAAGAAAAGAGCTCTGAGAGATAAATATCGGAATTCAAGTTGTCCCGAACTTTGCAAGGACTGCGTAAATACTGCATTCAAGAACTGGGATGAAGATGATTACGTTGATTATTTACTTTTAACTCCATGGGTTCCCTGCAATTCTAACTGCATATACTGTTCTGCCCCAAGAGATAAAGAAGTTCTTGACAACACTAAGGTTTACAAGGTTTTACCGTTAATAAAAGATATGATAAAAAACAACATATTAAAAAAAGACGGCACAATTGATTTTGCAGGCGGAGAGCCTACAATATACCGCGAGTTTGAAGCTCTGCTGCACGAATTTATTAAGCACGATTTTCAAAAAATAATCATACACACAAATGCAATAAAAAAGAGTAATTCTATAATAAAAGGCATTAAAAAAGGTGTAGTAAGAGTTTTAGTTTCAATAGATGCAGGCACAAAAGAAACTCACGAAAAAGTAAAGCAGGTTAAATCTTATGACAGCGTATGGAAAAATTTAAAAGAGTACGCAAAACACCAGCCAAAAGGGTCAGATAACGTAAAAGCAAAATATATAATAGTTCCAAAATTAAACGATAGTGAAGAAGAAATTAATATCTGGCTTGAAAAATGCAAGGAAATCAACATAAAAAGTGTTGTATTAAATCTTGATTTTAACTGGCTGATGAACAATGTTGATAACGATTTAATGCCGATATACAATTTAATGAAATATACGCTAAACAGAAGCTATGAACTTGGAATTAACTGTGAGTTGTACGGGCAGATTTTCCAGGTAAAATGCGAAGTAGAAAAGACACGAGAGGAAAATAAAGCAGGATTTTAAAATGAAAATTGCAGTATTTGAAAAAAGACCTTATGAAGAAGAAATAATAAAAAAATTTGAAGCGGAAAATAACGTAGAAATAGTATCAACTGACGAAATACTGGATGAAAAAACAATTGATTTATGCGAAGGAGCTGACGGAATAACAACACTCGGATATTCAATGTTAAACGCAGATTTATTGGAGAAAATCAAAAAATACGGCGTAAAATATATATCAACAAGGACTATAGGGTATAATCACTACGATATTAAAAAAGCAAAGGAATTAGGTTTTAAAGTATGCAACGTAACATACGACCCCATCGGCGTAGCTGATTTTACGGTAATGTTAATGCTGATAAGCATAAGAAAATATAAACCTGCGATGTGGAGGCAGAATGTAAATGACTACACATTAAACGGATTAATGGGAATGGAAATGCGTAATTTGACTGTTGGAGTATTAGGAACGGGCAGAATAGGTGCAGCTGTTATAAAAAATCTGTCAGGCTTCGGGTGCAAAATTCTTGCATTTGATAAATACCAAAATGAAAAAATAAAAGATATGGCAGAGTATGTTGAATTTGATGAACTTTTAAAAAACAGCGATATAATAACAATCCATATGCCGCTAACGCAAGAAAACAGGGGAATAATAAATAAATCCAATATTTCCAAAATGAAAACAGGGGTAATCATAGTAAATACGGCAAGGAGTGAGCTTGCAAACATACAGGATTTAATAGAGGGAATAGAAAGCGAGAAAATAGGCGCGCTCGCACTTGATGTATTTGAAAATGAAGATGAAATATATCATCATTTTCTTTCAACAGACATTATAAAAAATAAAGACATGGCATATTTAAGGCAGTTCCCAAATGTTGTGCTGACACAGCACATGGCATTTTTTACCGATTGTGCAACCAAGCAAATGATAACAAACAGCTTAAATGAGCTGATGAGTCTGAATAAAACGGGTCACTGCATAAATGAATTATAAAAAAGACCGATTTTTTATCGGTCTTTTTAATTATCTGTTTCTCACTCTTGAAAGAAGCCTTAAAATTTCCAAATATAGCCACAATATTGTAACGAGAAGTCCGAAAGCACCATACCATTCATACAAAGCAGGCAATGGAGCTTGAGACCCGCGTTCAATAAAATCAAAATCAAGAATTAAGTTTAAAGCTGCAAAAATAGCAATAGCAGCATTTATAATGATTGTTATGTTACTGTTTGCCGAGAAATAAGGTATATTTACGTGAAACAGCATTAAAATAAATGCAATCAAATAAAAAACACCGATTGCAGCTGTAGCGCAAAACACTACCGCTCTATATTTTTCCGTAGCCTTAATAATTCCCGCTTTAAAAAGTAATGCCATAAGTATAACAACAACAAATGTCATTGAAATAGCTTGAATAACAATCCCTTGAAATTGCGATTCAAAATAACAGGAAATACCCGACAGAGCGGCACCTTGCGCAAATGCATAAACAGGCGCTAAATATGGTGTTGCTTTATGTGCAATAGCGATAACTATTGCAACAATAAACCCGACAATAACCCCGCCCATCGTGAGCATATTTACGTAATCCAAACGCTGAAGCGAAAATTGGTAATACACAGCCCCCGCACCAAAGAGCATAATTAATGCCAATAATAATAATTTATTTAATGTTCCCGAAACACTCATCGGTCTTTCCGTAAGTGCATAATCTGTTTCCAAAACAGAATCTTTTAAAATCGGATTAGAAGTTCTCATTTTACCTCCTTAAATATACATGTAGATTATAGCATATTTTAAATATACATGAGATATTCACATGAGCATAGGCGAGGTAAAAAAATGAAATCTAAAATTAAAGATATAAAGTCAAGGCAGATAATTGATTCAAGAGGAATTCCAACAATAGAAACACAAGTTATACTAAAAAGCGGAACAACGGGGATAGCTTCAGTACCGTCAGGCGCATCCACAGGCAAGTTTGAAGCGATTGAATTAAGAGATAACGATAAAGCCAATTATTTCGGAAAAAGTGTTTATAAAGCAATAAATAATATTGATAGAGTAATAAAACCGTCACTTGAGGGAAAAAATATCTTTAATCAAAAAGAAATTGATTTAATAATGCTTGAAAAAGACGGAACAAAAAATAAATCTAAACTTGGCGCAAATGCAATATTAAGTGTATCTTTAGCCTGTGCAAGGGCAGCGGCAAATGAATATAATCTGCCGTTGTATAAATATCTTGGCGGATTATATGCAATGACAATGCCGATACCAATGATGAACATCATAAACGGCGGAGCGCACGCGAATAATAAACTTGATATTCAAGAATTTATGATACAGCCGGTCGGAAGCTGCAGTATAAAAGAGGGAATTAAAATGTGCGCCGAAGTTTTTAACGAGCTTAAAAAACTTATAAATTCGATGGGCTGCTCAACATCAGTAGGTGACGAGGGCGGATTTGCTCCCGATTTTAAATCTAATACGCAGGCACTAAGTACAATTGTTGAAGCAATAATAAATGCAGGGTACTCAACAGACGATATAAAAATATGTCTTGATATAGCTGCATCAGAATTATACAGAAATAAAAAATACGTATTAAGAAGCGAAAATTTAGAGCTAACAAGCAATGAAATGATAAATTATATAGAAAAATTAGCAGATGAATATCCGATAATATCAATCGAAGACCCCTTAAGCGAAGAAGATTATGCCTCATGGCGGGTAATAACGGCAAAACTTGGAGATAAAATTCAGCTGGTAGGAGATGACTTGTTTGTGACGAACTTTGAGCGGCTTGAAAACGGAATAAGTGAGGGTATGGCAAATGCGATACTCATCAAGCCCAACCAAACGGGAACTTTGACAGAAACTATAAATACAATATTAATGGCTCAAAGAAACGGATACAAAACAATAATTTCGCACCGCTCCGGAGAAACAGAAGACACATTTATAGCCGATTTATCGGTAGCAGTAAATGCAGGTCAGATAAAAACAGGTTCAATTACAAGAACAGAACGTACAGCAAAATATAACAGATTAATGAAAATAGAAGATGAAATAAGTATATAAATAAAATCAATTGAAAAAAATTTTCATTTAGATTAAAATAAAAAAGCCGTGCTCCACGGGGACTTAGCGAATCTCTCGACCCGAACGCTACACAAAAATGCG
>CANPYB010000039.1 GCA_947587605.1 Candidatus Gastranaerophilales bacterium | reverse complement strand
GATGTTTTTCTTAAATCTAAAACATAAATTCCGTTTCTTGCTCCGTAAATATACGGTTTCATTTTTGGGTTCCATCTTTGTGTTTGGTGTCCGAAGTGAACACCTGCGTCCAATAATTCAATCATTGATGCTACCGGCATCTTTTTCTCCTTTTTTCTTCTTGTACCTCGTGAATTGCTTTCCCATCTTAACAAAGACTAAGTCATTACTTATTCGTAATCTAACCTATCGGATTCACAACTCAAAAATATCGTAATATAAACAAAATAAAAGTAAAACAAGATTTCTTTATAAGATGTTAATTTTTGTAAAATTATCCTTTTTTTTAGGCATTTTAAAAGTTTTTTTTCTTTCATTTTTATACAAAAGTAGGGATGTAATTAATAAAGGAGTATATTATGGATAAAAATACAAAAATTCTTGCAGGTACTACAGGTGCCGGCGCAATTGCCGCAGGGTGTGTTGCAAAACAGCAATCAAATATTTTAAGGAACCAATTAAATAATTTAATATTGTATAAAAATGTTGACAGTTATACTACTTCAAGAATTGAAGCTAATATGGATAAAATACATAGTTCACTTAAACAAAGTAAATGGAAAGAGGCGTTTACAAAAGTAGCAGAAAAGGCAAAAAATGACTATTATAAATGTGTTGCAACAACAAAAAATGCTACGAAATGTAAGAATTTAGCAATTTTATTATCAGCAGGTTTAGCTATAGTTACCGCAATTACTCTTATTGCCGGCAAAGTTAAAGAAAAAAAAGCTGAAAACTCTCAATAGTTTATAAAAAACTCTCTAAAAAGAGAGTTTTTTATTGTTAACATAATTTAAAAATTTATTTTTTCAATTTTTCTTTGAATTATAATTTATTAATAAGTCAATGGTGAGGTTAGGAGAGTATAATGAAAAATTTTTTTAAGATATTGGCTATAACAATTATAAGCATTGTTGTTCTGTTGTATTTGGCATTTTTATTTGTTTTGCCCCGGGTTGTCGATTTAAACAAATTTAAACCCGACCTGCAAAAAATAGTAAAAGAACAAACAAATCTAACTCTTGACTTTGACAATCCTAAAATAACAACAACACCATTGTTATCCGCAGGAATTATGGCGGATAATATAAAAATCAAACTGCCTGACGGTTCTGAAGTAATCGGTGCAGACGGTTTTAAAGTCAGACTTGCACTGCCGAGCCTGTTATTATTAACGGTTAAAGTTCCTACGGCTGAATTATATAATCCCGTTATTAACATTGACATAGTTGACGGTAAAGCATTTAAAGCAGTTCAAGCATACGAAGAAATTTTAAATAAAAATGAAGAAAATATTGAACAAGCAGTGGAAACAAAGCAAAACCCCGACTTTGACGCTTCAATAATAAAAGTAATTGTTCCTGCCGTTAAAATTACAAACTACAAAGCAGTAATCAATGATTTAAAAACAGGCGACAATTTAAAACTTCAGGGCGATGAACTTGTATTCGGCTACAATAACGGAAAAAGCATTTCTTTAAAAACTAATGCAGAATTGTTCTTAAATGAAGCTAAAAATATTACCGCCAATATTAACGTAGATACCTTTATACCTCAGCAAAGCAAACTGGATGAAGAAGATGATAAAGTTCAGCGCACGGAAATCCCGTTTATAAACCCCGTTGCTATGTATAAGGCTTATGACTTAAAAACGAACATAGACTCTAAAATAAAAATCAGACAAAAAAATAATATTATTGTATCAAACGGATTTTTAAATGTTGATAACTTTACTTTAAATTTAGCGGGAATGCAGCTTCCCGAAAGTAAATTACATATTAAAACCCGCGGAACAAAAGCTGATATTGATACGGATTTATATATTACAAAAGACGAAAAACTCTCAATCTTAGGACTTTTAAAATATTCAAAAAATCCTAAAATGGACTTAACAATAAAATCAAATCAAATACATACGGATAATGTAATAAATTTAATAAGAGCTACGCTCGATTCACTTCACATAAAACATGAACTTGCACCGATAAAGGGCGAAGGCTATTTTATAGCTGATACAAACATAAAAACCGACTTTAAAAAATTAACCTCAAACGGAACCATAACAATAAAAGACTGCGTTATAAAAAATACGGCTAAAAAACTTCAGCTTGCAAAAATAAACTCAATAATATCGCTCGACAACAGTATGCTTAAATTTATTGATACAAGCGTTGAAATAGCTAAAACTTTATTTAAAATTGACGGTACTATTGATGAAAAATCAGTTGCCGATATAAGCGTATTTATGGAAAAAATGCCTGTAGCTACGGTATTTACAATGTTCTTACCGCAGGAAATAAATAATACTTATGCCGTTAACTCGGGTAATATAAACTTAAATGCAAAAATTCAAGGTGAATTAAAAAAAGCCGCAGCTACTCTGAATTTATCTTTAAATAATTTATCTCTGACGGATAAAGTTAATAAAATAAATTATATGAATAATTTGCTGAATGCTGATTTTACAAGCAATTTTGATAAATTTACGGGAACAATAAAAAATAGTGACTTTAAAATGTTTATGAACGGAGCATCGGTTAATTGCGATAATTTCGTATTAACAATAGGCGAAAAAGACATAACAATTGATCCCGCTAAAATAAGTATAAACAATTCAACTGTAGTTAACTTCTCGGGATTAATAAAAAATTATATGAAAAAACCCGACTTTAACTTCGATGCAAAAGGCGATTTAATTACAAATGACCTAAAAAAATTATTAGGTAAAGATTTAGAAAAATTCATTAATTCAAAAGGAAAACTTCCGTTTTACTTAAATGTTATCGGTGATGAAAAGAAACAAACAATAACGGCAGCACTTGAAGCAAACAAAGATAACTATATAACCCCCATAGACATAAAAAATATTCAAAATAAAAACACAATACTTCAAGCAGTTATAGACTTGAAAGGGGACAGATTAAAAATAAAAGATACGGGATTTTTTATAAAATCTGTAGTTCAAGACCCTAAAGACCCCGAAAAAACCATAACATCTTTAGAAGATATAGTAAGCGTTGACGGAACAATAACAAAATTAAATACTTCAAATCCGAATATAAATTTAATAAAAGTAAAAATGCCCGCTGAATTAAACGGAGTAATATACGCATTTCCTCAATCCAAATTAAAAGCAAAAGGACAAATGTTTGTATTCGGTGATTTATCATCACCGAGAATTAGAGGTGAATTTAATATATGGGAAGCAGCTATCCCCGAATTAATGCTTACAATGGAAAAAGCAGCGGCAAAATTTGAGGGTAAGGACTTAGATATAAATATAAAGAACCTATTAGCAAACGGTTCAGACTATAATATAATGATAAATGCGGATTTAACTCCGTCAAAATATTTTACGATAACCACATTAAACTTAATATCAAATTTAACCGACGCGGATAAACTAATGAAAGTATCTGACGCGGCGATGAAATATGTTCCCGCTTCACAGCCAAGCACTGCTTCAAATAACAATGCCGCAGCCGCTATTATCCCCGTAATAATAAAAAAAGGTGATATTGATATTAAACATATTAAGACGGGGAATATAAATTTAACCGATACAACCGCAAATATATCATTAAACAACAATGTATTCTATATAACAAATCTGTTAACATCGGCCTTTAAAGGAAAAATAAGAGGCGATGTATCAATGAATTTAATAACAAGCGAAATAAAAACAGCATTAAAAGGCAGCGGATTAGATGTGGAACAAACCCTCTCAGATGCTGCAAATATGAAAGATACATTAAGCGGAGTAATGGATTTCAGCGCAAACATAAGTTTAAAAGGCGCAACTTATGAAGAACAAATGAAATCATTAAAAGGTAATGTGGATTTTGCTATGAGAAACGGACAATTAGGACCTTTCGGAAAATTAGAAAATCTTATTATGGCTGAAAACATCCGTGAAAATGATTTCTTTAAATCAACAATAGGAAGTGTTTTAAATTCATTGTTATCGTTTGATACAAGCCACTATAATCTGTTAAAAGGACATTTAACTTTTAATAACGGAATAACCCAAATTAATCCTATTGATTCTTCGGGAGATATAATGGCAACATATATCTTTGGTAATTTTGATTTATTAAAAAATAAGATAGATATAAAATTAAGAGGAAGATTAGGTTCTCAAGTATCGGATTCATTAGGGCCGGTCGCTATGTTAAATCCGATAAACTTAATGAAAGCAACTCCCGGTATGAGCCTTGTAATGGGTAAATTATTCTTCTTATTCACAGAAGTGGTAACTGAAAGTGAATTGAATCAAATTCCCTCACTCGGTAAAGAAATATCTGACACAAATGCAACAAAATTCCAGGTTGTTGTAAGAGGCGATGTAGCTAAACCATTGACTTTAATTAAATCATTCAAATGGCTCGTTCTGCAATCTGATATGGAACAAGCAGAAAATTATTTAAAGAGCATTCCTGCTGATACTGTTATACCTCCCGAATTACAAGAGTTATCGGGTATGAATAAAGAAGAAATCAAAACAAAAGCAAAAGAAACCGCAAAAAAGAAATTAAAAGAAGCAGCTTCAGAGGCTTTAACCGATGAAACAAAAGCAGCAATTGAAGAAAACAAAGAAAATGTAAGTAAATTAAAATCTTTGTTTAAAAATAAAGAAAAAGCTAAAGAGGTATTAAAAGAAAAAGCAAAACAAGCAGCTCAAGAAAAGCTGAAAGAACTAAGCGAGCAGCCCATAGAAAATCAATAATAAGTTACTTTACTAATTTTCAAAAATGTTATATTATCAAAAACAAGAAAGGTTGATGATAATATGACATTTTTGGAATTATGGATGATATATCTGATTATAGCATTGGTAGCAATTACATTTGAAATTTTTATACCTACAATGTTTTGTATTAATTTTGCAATTGCCGGAATAATAACGGCAATAATTTCACTATGGTGGGGGAATTTTTCTCAATTACTTATAGTATTTGCAATTATATCAACATTATCAATATTATTTATTAAACCACTGCTTGTAAAAGCATTAAAAATCAAAACAGATGCCGATTTTGAATCACAATACATCGGCAAAATCGTAAAAAGTATAGAACCAATCAATACATCGTCAGGTGCGGTAACATTATATGATGAACGCTGGGAGGCAAGACTTAATGAGGGGAATGAAGAAATTCCGGCAGATGTTGATGTAAAAATAGTTAGAAATGACAGTTTAATATTATATGTAGAAAAAATCTAAGGAGGAATTATGGGCATTTTTGCACTAATACTTTTAATTGCAGTTATATTATATTTTCTAAAAGGAATGCTAATAGTACAGCAGCAAGAAGCGGTAATAATACAAAGATTTGGTCAATATTCTAAAACATTAACGGCAGGTTTGCATTGGATAGTACCTTTCATTGAATCACCTCGTCAAATGCTTAAAATTGTCAAGCAAAAAACATTAGACGGAAGAACATACTCCACATTAAGTTATTCTTCAAGAATAGACTTAAGAGAAACGGTTTATGATTTTCCCCGTCAAAACGTAATTACGAAAGATAACGTAACAATAAGCATTAACGCTCTTTTATATTTTCAAATAGTAGACGCAAGAAAAGCAATATATTCAATAGAAAATCTGCCTGAAGCTATTGAAAAATTAACACAAACAAACTTAAGAAACCTTGTAGGTCAATTAGCGTTAGATGAAACCCTAGTTTCACGTGACATTATTAATGATAAATTAAGAGAAATTCTTGATAAAGCAACCGATAAATGGGGTGTAAAAGTTAACAGAGTTGAGCTTCAAGATATCGTACCACCCGCATCAATCCAGCAGGCAATGGAAAAAGAAAAGAAAGCCGAACAGGACAGACGTGCAACAATCTTAGAAGCAGAGGGTATAAAAAAATCCGCTATATTAACGGCAGAGGGTGAAAAAATGGCAGCCATTAATAAAGCAGAAGGTGAAAAGCAAGCTGAAATATTAAAAGCTGAAGGTATAGCTCAAGCCCGCATTATTGAAGCAGACGCTGAAAAAGAAGCAATCTCAAGAATAATAGGTGCTTTAGCTGATAAAGGCAAGCCCGACCAATACTTAATTGCTATGAAATACTTGGAAACAATGCAGGATATTACAAGAGGTGCTAATAATAAAGTTGTTTATATGCCTTATGAAGCAACAGGTATTTTAAGCTCTGTTGACGGTATCAAACAAATGTTTGATAAACAGATACAATAAAAAATAAAATTAAATTTAAAAGGAGATGATACATGTATCATCTCCTTTTTTTGTTAACTTATGTAAAGTTAATTAAACTCAATAAAAATTATACTTTCAAATACAAAAGGAAATTATTTTTTAATATAGGGGCAATTCATAAAAATAAAAATACTTTACATGAATACACGAGTAAAATTTTTTAACGAGGATAGGAGAAAAGAAATGACACAATCAGTAGGAATGAATAATTCCAGTGAATTATTGAGGCTTCAACAATTAGAAGCAGCACAAACAAGCGGTAAAAACGCAGTAAGCAACAATGAAGAGGCTTTAGTTGATTTTTCATCAAGTTACACACCGGCAGCAGGTGAAGCAGCAGAAGCAGATTATGCGGATGCGGTAGCTGCATTAAATGCAACAAAGAGTGTAAGTACAAGCGGACTTACTAAAGAAGAAATTGAAGAAAGATTAGAAGAATTAAAAGAAAAAAGAGAAGAAATTGAAGAGGAAATGGAAGCCATTGAATCTGAGATTGAAGAATTAGCAGAAGAAGCCGAAAAAAATATTCAAGCTGCTGCAGATAAAAAAGAACAAGAAACAGAAGAATATGATGAAGAAGCTCAAAAAGCATTAAGCGACAACATAAAAGCATACATTGAAGCCAATAAAGAGGGCGGCGAAGGTATGACAAGAGACGAATTACAAGATAACATTAAAAACTCTTTACCTGATAAACCGCAGCTTGCTGAAGCAATGGCTGCCCTTACAAATGCTAATGAACAAGTAGACGAAATAGATTCTTTACTTGGCGACCTTAACAGCAAAATTTTAGAAGCAAATGAGTTAGATTCTGAAATAGGCAATTTAGAAGAAGAAGAAAAAGAAATAGAAGAATGCTGCCCGCCTCCGGCTACTTGTGAACCTCAAGGATTTCAAGACAACGAAGGAAATCAATTTGACTTTTTCATAGATAAAGACGGCAATGGTGATTTATCGAATGAAAATGAGTTCTTAGGCTATGAGGGCGGTAAAGCCGGTAAAGATGCAGCTTGGGCGGAAATGACTTCTTTAGATACAGATGGTAATGGATTAGTAGATGCTAATGAATTAACCGCAGGCGGAGTTATGGTTTATAAAACCGGTGCTGATGGTTCTCAACAAGCAATGAGCATTGAAGAAGCATTCGGTAAAAACTCAGATTTAGCTGTCAATACTATTCAACATGAAACGGCAAAAGAAGGGGTAGGACCTAAAAATTTCTTTAGCGGAACCGGCAGTGAAAACAATGAATTATGGGGTACATTTGATGTAACATTAAATGGAGAAACTTTAAACGGATATCAAACTAACGATGACGTAAATTGGTTAAAAGACAATTATAATTTTACAGATTACAATACCCAAAACACTACGGAATTGGAAAATAGCGAATTAGAAGAAAATTCTAACCTGCTCAATCCTAATGAATTTTCCGAAGAATTACAACCACATGTCAATTTCTTCAATACATACACCGAATTAAGCGAAGAATACAGAAATCAAATCAACGGAGGCTATGAAGATTTAGGTCTTACAGATGAAGAAATAGATGGCATTAACACTTCTATTAAAGCAGAAGCTGATGAACAAGCTCAAAGTTTCTATGGCTCTCTTGCTTCTGACAAAACAGAAAATGCAGAAAATAAAGATAATCAAACACCAATAACTGAGGATGAAAAAGAGGAGGAGAAAAAAGAAGAAGAACTTTTAGCAGCTTAATTGTAATTAAAAGTTCATTAAAAAAATTAAAAGCCGTATTCAATATGAGTACGGCTTTTATAAATTTATTTATAAATATTAACTTTAAATTCGCTGTGTTTCTTTAACCTGTCTTTTATTTCATCAAAGGTTAAAAATCCGCATTGCGCACCGAAATTCTCAACAACTGAAGCTGCAGCCACTGAAGCATATTTTAAAGATTTTTCAACATCCCAATCCGTTTTAACAAGCGAAGCCGTAAAAGCCGAAGCAAAAGCATCGCCCGCGCCGAGAGTAGAAACTACTTTTGCGGGGAATTCACTGCATTGATAGAATTTATCGGAATCATAAGCATAAACTCCGTGTTTTCCGTCTGTTATTATTGTAATTCTGCCTTTGCCAAAATTGAGTTCTTTCAGCATTTTTATAATATCGGGGTGAATAAGTTTATCGGAAAATTTTTCTTTTTTAGTATCGGGGCGGACTTGTATTTCCGTCAGCATAGAGGCTTCATCTTTATTAAGTATAATAACTTCCGCCGTTTTAAGAGTTTTAATTAAATTCTTTTTTCCTTGCTTGATACTGCTTGTTCCAAGATTAATGGCAAGATTTACACCGTGTTCTTCAGCGAAATCCGCCACTTTATCCAGAACTTTGGTAGAATCACCGTTCAAAGGTGCTAAATATAACCATTTTGATTGTTTTATAGCATTAAAATTAATGTCATCTTTTTCTAATTTAGCATTTGCACCTCTATGAGCAAGAACTGTTCTGTCGCCTTGAAAACTGGTTAATATTATGGAAAAACCTGTTTTATGCTCCTTGCTTCTTATAACATTCGATTGGTCAACACCAAAATGTTCAAGTGATTTTATTATTTTTTCACTTTGTATTTCATCCCCGATTTTAATAATTGTGGAAGTTTTAAAACCCAATGTAGCAAAGTTTGCTGCGGTATTAACAGCGCCTCCTCCCGTTTGAAAATCAAATTTATCAATTTCAATTTTAGCCCCGTATGGATACGACATAAAATCTTTTTTCGCACCTGTCGAGCTTACTGATACAATACTTGCCGCATCTGTTTCAATAAAAGCATCAACCGTTGCACTTCCCATTGTTATAAAATCATACATAATTTAATTCCTTTTTTATTATTATATTAATTTGCCCGCGGATGAGCAAGTTCATAAGAATGTTTCAAACGCTCCGCGGAAACGTGAGTGTAAATTTGAGTATTACTTATACTGCTGTGGCCTAAAAGCTCTTGAACAACTCTTAAATCCGCCCCGTTTTCCAGCATTTTTGTTGCGAAGCTGTGCCTGAATACGTGCGGGGTGACATGTTTAGGCAGTTCAATATTATTCATAACATCATTTATTGCTATTCTTACACTTTGAGGCTGCAGTCTGTATCCTGTTTTATTAATAAATACAGGTGAATTAACAGTCATTTCACTGCCTTTTGCAATTAAGCCTCTTACCGTCTTTATATAAGTTTCCAAAAACTTTTTTGCCCTCTCTGATACAAGTACAATTCTTTCTTTTGCGCCTTTTCCGAAAACTTTTATTTCGTTTTCATCTAAGTTTAAATTTTCAAAATTCAAATTGCTTAATTCTGATATACGCATTCCCGTTGCATATAAAAGTTCTAATATTGCTCGGTTTCTGTAGCCCGCAGGGGTATTTATTTTTACGTTATTCATAACCTGTTCAATTTCAGCTTCCGTCAAGAACTCAGGCAGAGTCTTTCCCCTCTTTGGTGCATGCACACCTACCGCAGGATTTGCCTCAACTATCCTTTCCCTGTATAAAAACCTGTAAAATGTTCTTAGTGAAGCTATTTTTCTTGCTGTTGTAGTTTTTGAATAATTAAACTGCTGAATATATAAAAGATACTCTCTTATTACATTATAATTAACTTCTTTTATATCTCTTTCATTAAGCCAGATTAAAAAGCTCAAAATGTCAGAACTGTAGGCTCTTACAGTGTATTTCGAAAAATTCTTTTCAACTTCAATATAAAGTTTAAATTCCTGTAAATATTTTTTAGACAATTCATTCATTTGCTAAAATTTTAAAAAATTTTTTGAAAAAAATCAAATTATTTCATATTTTTAAGCATATATTAAGAAACATTAAGTCCGTTGAAATCATGTGAAAAACCATGGTTACATGGGTTTCGAGGATTATTGAATACTCAATTTTTTGCATACTAAACAAATTGTTGTGTTCTTTAAATTCTTTTAATATAATAATTTCAGTGCTTCGATTTGAAATAATTTAATAAAGGAGAGATTTTTAAGCCCGATATGGAAAAAATCGCTGAAAATTACAGGAGAATAAAAGCACAAATTGCACCTTATAACCCGACAATAATAGCAGTAACCAAATATTTTGATGAAACACAGATTATAAATTATTATAATCTGGGGATGCGGGATTTCGGAGAAAACAGAGTAAAAGAAGCTGTTGAAAAAATCAACAGGCTGCCTGACGAAATAAAGGCAAACAGCAGATTTCATTTAATCGGACACCTGCAAACCAATAAAGTTAAATATGCGGTAGGAAATTTTGAACTCATACATTCGGTTGATACGTTAAAATTGGCAAAAGCAATTTCAGATGAAGCTCAAAAACAAGGTATAGTTCAAAAAATTCTTTTGCAAGTCAACAACGCAGGCGAAATTCAAAAATCCGGATTTTCCGTTCCACAGCTAAAATCCGAATTTAAAGAACTTAATAATCTGCCGTCGATAATGATATGCGGTTTAATGAATATGGCACCTGTTGACGCTGATGAAAAAAAACTTCACCAATTATTTGGAAATATCAAACAAATATACGATGAATTACAATCTGAATTCGGAGTAGAATTAAAACAGATATCAATGGGGATGTCGAGAGATTACAAAATCGCACTTGAAGAAGGTGCAACAATGATAAGACTTGGAAGAATACTATTTGAATAATACTTAGGAGGAAGAAAAATTGGCAGTTGCAGACAAATTTAAAGGAATCATCGATTTTTTAACATCGGGATTCGACGGAAGAGAAGACGGTATTTACGGTGAAATGATGGAAGAAGCTGACGAGTACCCTACACAAGGGAATTATGCTCTTAATCCTTCTTACACTCAGCAAGAGGAAAAACCTCAAAATTCTAAAGTAGTTAATCACCCTAACTACAGAGGTTATGAAGTTATGGTTTGTGAACCTCGTTCTTACGAAGATTCAATTTCTATCGTTAAACATTTAAAAGACAGAAAAACCATTGTATTGAACTTACATTTATTAGATAAAGAACAGGCTTTAAGAATTGTTGATTTCTTATGCGGTGCTACACATGCACTATCGGGAAGCCAGCAAAAAATAGGTGATTCTGTATTTATCTTCACTCCTATTAATGTTGCACTGTCAGCAGAATCACAAAAAAGCAAATTTATAAGAGATGCTTTATGGAATCAGCCTGAAGCATAAAGTTTTGGGGAAAATAACTTAAAAGAGGAACTTATTTGTTCCTCTTTTTTTTATATTAAATCTCTGCATTTTATGTCAGTAAAGCGATTTTTTTTATCTTCTTTTATTTTTATTTTATCTATCACTGCAGAGCGTTTTTTTCTGTACAGCATATCAACAAACGCTTCTAAACGTGTAACGAAGCCTGCTTCGCCTGTTTGTTCATCTATAGAAAGATGGAGTATCGGTTTTGATTGTTTGCGTGCATAACGGGAAATACGCTCTAACATTAAAGAATCAGGACCGCAGCCGAAAGCATTAATTGTAATAATACCGTCAATATTTCTGTCTTGAATATAATGTGCTGCAGCGCCTGTTATTTCGTACTCATTTGCCCAGTATAATCTGCTGTTGATTGAATTTAAGCCCTCCTGCATTTGCTCGGGGGTTAAATTATGAGCCGTAAATACTTTAACATCCAGTTTCTCAAGTTTATCAAATATTTTCATACTTACGCGCTCATCATAAAGATTATATCCGTGCGCAATTAAAGCAATGGTTACAGGGTAAGACTTTTCATCTTCCGCTATTTTAACTTTATCTTCAATTGCATATTTTAATGCTTCTTTATATGAAACACCAGTTCTTCTCATGACATAAAAATTGTTATAAACCTTCCAAGCTGTTTTTGAGGCTTTTTTTATTCGCTCAAAATCAGTTATTCCGAAGTATGAGGCTATTTCTTTTAAAAATTCATATAATCCGCCGTTTTTTTCAGACTTATCTAAAGTCGCATCAATCAACGTAAACGGACGTTTAACAACATTCCTTA